>NZ_JBLZFX010000016.1:0-84350 GCF_050753345.1 Alkalinema pantanalense CENA528
AGATTCAGCATGAGAAGGCTCTGGGCTACTGCTTCACATTATCCATTATTTCCCAACACGTCTATTATACAATTAAGATTTGGCATATCTCTACAGAAAATTGTATTCAAACCCTAAAAGGTCATAATAGTCAGATTTTAGCACTGCAATTTAGCTCTGATGGCACTCAACTCATTAGCAGTAGTGCTGATACCAGTATTAGAGTTTGGGATCTTGCTACGGGCGATTGTACCGCCACTCTCCAGCAACATCAGCATTGGGTTTGGGCACTGACGCAACCCATCAGCAATCACTTGATGCTTAGTAGTAGCCAAGATGAAACGATTAATCTCTGGGATCTTGATACAGGAAAATGTCTACGCACTTTCCATTATCCTCGCCCCTATGAAGGAACACTTATTGCAGGGGCTACAGGTTTAACAGAAGCGCAGAAAACGATCTTCAAAGCGTTGGGGGCGATCAACAATATCTTGTAATCTCATCTTGGTAAAGCTTCTATGATATTTGAATTAGTTCGATTGAGATTGAAGAATTTACACTTTTGCCAACAGTTTAATTATTTCTGCTGGATGACTCTAGGCTGTACAATTGGCGTTGCTAGTGGCCTGATTTTTGTGAGCGATCGCGGCCTCGCTGAATCCACACCACCCACCCCATCGATCGTCTGCTCAGCCGGTCAAATGACCAAAACAGAACTATTTTTTGGACTGTCTAAACCGAAGGGTGATCGCGTCTCACTGATTGATTGGCACCAGTTTCTACAAACCATAGTCACCCCTCGATTTCGTGAAGGACTAACTGTGGTAGATGGCTTTGGGCAATATCTCGATCAATCGGGCAAGCTGATCATCGAACCGAGCAAAATCGTGCTGCTCCTGCACGACAATAGCATTGAAAAACAACAAGCGATCGTAGAAATTACTCAAACGTATAAGCGCAACTTCCAGCAAGAATCCGTTTTACGCCTGACCAGTTGCGTCTACCTTTCATTTGATTAAATTCAAGCCATTAACTTCGAGTCAGTGTAACCAGTCCATACGCTAGCGATCGACTGGCCTCCTTGGGGTACTCTAGCGGGGAATGCCCCCAGTGGACGCAAACATAGGAGCAAACGCCATGGTATCGGTCGGCAAATTATTCATTCGTCTAGTTCTCCTCAGCCTCGTCCTCAGCCCGATCGCCTGCCAAAAACAAGAAACGACTGCATCCCCCTCTACCGCCGCCACTCCACCAAGCAACTCACCGAACACTTCACGTACCCGCCACACCACCACGATCGCTCAGCTCGACTCAACCCTGAAGCAGAATCCTAAGGATGTTACAGCTTACCGAGATCGAGGACGTCATCATTTTGCCCTGGGTGAACGGCTGTTAGCCAACACTGCCGACCCACAGGAAGCCCAAGCCGATCTCCAGCATCTGCAAGCTGCTCTAAAAGACTTCAATCAAGTTATCCAATACCAACCTAAAGACGCTGAAACTTATAACGATCGAGGGCAAGTTTATCTCACCTTCTTCGATCGTATCCGTCGCCCCTTTTATGACTCAGAGATTTATCAGAAAACCAGCGACGGGAATAAAGACGATGGATTCTATGCCAAACGTGCGATCGCAGACTTTAATCAGGCTATCAAGCTAAATCCTAACAATGCCGCAGCCTACAAATATCGAGGTATGACTCAACTATTGCTGGGCGACCTTCAAAAGGCGGCAGCGGATCTCAATCAAGCGATCACTCTCGATCCCAAGGATGCTGAAGCCTATAAGGTTCGAGGGATGGCCTTTTTTGAGCATTCCCTGCCCCCAAGTCATGAAAAAGATCACGTCCAAAAAGCCCTGGCAGATTTGAACCAAGCCATTCAACTGAAACCAAATTATCCCGAAGCTTACATTGATCGAGGAAATGTTCTCTACAGCACCTTAGCACTTGGGAAAAAACAACCTGCGCTGAATGATTATCACAAAGCGATCGAACTCTATCGACAACAGGGCAATCCCCAGTCTTGGCTGGAAGAATCGCTACCTGCATTGGAAGCCGCTGCTCAATAACTTGCACGAATACTTTAAAAGTTTAACTTAGCTAGAAATTCCCATGGATCAATCTGTAAATCATATTTGGCAACGCATCGAGAATTGGTTAAAGATGAATCTTCCCTCTGGGATTGGGGGGCTCAACCCACCAGCAACTGAAGAAGAGATTGCTGCCGTAGAAGAGCAACTGAATATTCGATTTCCCGAAGATGTGAGGTCTAGCTATTTACGGCACAATGGCCAAGATATTCGATCGACGTGGATTCTATGGGGTTGGGAATGGCACTCGCTCGATCGAATTCTTGAGACATGGAATGATTGGAATGAAATTTTGGAAGATGGTGCGATCGACGATATTGAAAACGATGGGGATGGTCAGATTTTCCGCAAGGATTGGTGGCATCCCCAATGGATTCCGTTGACATCCGATTCGGGCGGCGGCAATCATCACTGCTTGGATTTAGCTCCTGGCCCCAAAGGGAATGTTGGACAAATCATTACAATGTGGCATGACGATAGCGATCGACCGTTGCTGGCGAACAGTTTTACGGAGTTCCTTGAACAGTTCGCCCATGCATTGGAGACTGGAGAATATGCCTATTCTAAAGAATATGATTCGATTTTAGCTTTAGATGAAATTTAAACAAGCAAGATAAGTGCCCGATCAAGGAGAGTACTTTTACATCAAGAATCAAGAAAAAATTAAGAAAAATTGCTTGTCACCGCATGTCAATAACACAAAGTATCCTGACATAGACAATTATTTTCTATCAGTTTAAAAATACGAATACCCCATGCAATAGGACTGCCAAATTGTGTTAGCTTTGATACTCCCAAGGGAATGCTAGGAGAAGCTTCCCTTGCCCAGACTTGGATTATGATTCCCCATTCCTGTACTGACTTGACTGCTTTGCCTCACATTGCTGGCTATACAGTTCTTGAGCAACTCTACGTGGGTTCTCGGACAGGAGTCTACCGCGCCATAGCCCAAGTCAGTCAGCAGCCAGTGATTATTAAAATCCTTCAACAGGATTACCCCTCCTGTCAGGATTTAGTTCAATTTCGTAACCAGTTTACCATAACCAAAAATCTCACTATTCCTGGTATTGTCCGGCCCCTAAGCTTGGAACCCTATGGCAATAGCTATGCTCTTGTTATGGATGACTGGGGGGGCAATTCTCTACGGCAGTTTATTCAAAAACATACGCTTTCGTTAGACGGGATTGTGGAAATCGTACTGCAAATAGCAGACATTCTGCATGATCTTCACCAAGCCCAGATTATTCATAAAGATATTAAGCCTGCCAATATTCTGATTCATCCTGTTACGCAGCAGGTGAAATTGATTGACTTCAGCATTGCCTCACTTTTGCCTAAAGAAAATCAGGAAATTAAAAATTCTCGGGGATTAGAAGGTACATTGGCATACTTAGCGCCTGAACAAACTGGGCGCATGAATCGTGGAGTGGACTTCCGGACTGATTTTTATGCATTGGGTGTAACGTTCTTTGAGTTACTTGTAGGGCAGCTACCCTTTCAATCTAACGATCCCATGGAGCTGATTCACTGTCACCTTACTAAGTCTCCCCCAAAGTTAGAGAAACTCAGTCTCCCAGGTCAAGATTGTAAAGTCCCTCAGGCACTTGCAGATATTGTTCTCAAACTGATGGCGAAAAATGCTGAAGACCGCTATCAAAGTGCGATCGGTTTGAAATATGATTTGCAGATTTGCTTAGATTGCCTTCAGGAATCAGGAACAATTCAACCTTTCAAGCTGGCTACTCACGATCTATGTGATCATTTTCTGATTCCTGAAAAACTCTATGGTCGAGAAGCTGAAGTCCAAGTTTTATTAGATGCTTTCGATCGCGTAGCGTCTCCTGTTGATAATCGCCCATTTAACAATACTCCTGAACTAATTTTAGTTGCTGGCTTTTCAGGGATTGGCAAAACTGCAGTTGTGAATGAAGTTCAAAAACCGATCGTGCGCCAACGAGGTTACTTCATCAAGGGTAAGTTTGATCAATTCAATCGCAACGTACCATTTTCTGCTTTTGTGCAAGCCTTTCGCGATTTAATTAACCAGTTACTCTCTGAATCTAGGACACAACTGGAGCACTGGAAAAAATTGCTTCTTAGGGCACTGGGGGATAGTGCTCAAGTTATCATTGAGTTGATTCCCGAACTCGATCGCATCCTTGGCCCGCAACTTCCAGCTCCTGAACTGTCAGGATCTGCCGCCCAACATCGATTTAATTTACTGTTTCAGAAATTTGTTCAAGTTTTTACAACACCCGACCATCCCTTAGTCATCTTTTTAGATGATTTGCAATGGGTAGACTTCGCATCCTTCAAGTTAATACAATTGCTCATAGAAGAATCTCGATCGGGCTATCTATTAATGATTGGAGCCTATCGTGATAATGAGGTTTTCCCTGCCCATCCATTAATGCTGACCTTAGATGAAGTGCAAAAAACGGGAGCAACCATTAATACCATTACGTTAAAGCCATTGACTGCATTGAGCTTGAATCAGTTAGTTGCTGATACTCTAGATTGTCCGATCGTTACAGCACAGCCTTTAGCGGAGTTAGTGTATCAAAAAACGGAGGGCAACCCCTTTTTTGCAACGCAGTTTCTTAAAAGATTACATCAAGATAGCTTGATTACCTTAAATACTCAAGCAGGCCACTGGGAATGTGATCTGACGCAGATAAGAACAGCAGCATTAACTAACAATGTTGTTGAGCTTATGGCGCAACAAATCCAAAAGCTTCCTGCTGAAACACAAACGGTGCTCACCTTAGCAGCTTGTATTGGCAACCAATTTGACTTGCAAACGTTGTCTATTGTTGCAGAACAGTCAGCCACAGAGGTCGCTGCAGTATTGTGGCCAGCTTTGCAGGAAGGTCTAATTCTACCGAAAAATGAATTATATAAGTTGTACTTAAATCATCAAGTCACTGAAGCAACGAATCATAGTGGCAACAATGCGAGATATCGATTTTTGCACGATCGTATTCAGCAGGCAGCCTACTCCCTCATTCCAGATACTCAGAAACAACTGACCCATCTCACGATTGGACAACTCCTATTACAACATTTTGATGCAGATCATCAAGATGAGTATTTCTTTGAAATTCTGAATCATCTGAATTGTGGTATTTCACTCATTACTTCAACCAGCCAACGGCAGCAATATGCCCAATTAAATTTTCGAGCCGCCCATAAGGCTAAAGAATCCACTGCCTATAATGCAGCCCTGCATTATCTCGATTATGGAATGCAGCTTTTATCCCCAGATAGCTGGCAGGTGGATTACGAGTTGACCCGCAATATATACGAACTAGCAGCCGAAGTCGCTTTACTCAACTGTAATTTTGAACAGATGGATTTGTGGATTCAGATCGTATTACAAAATACGTGTACTTTACTGGATCAAGTCAAAGTTTATGAAGTCAAGCTGCAGGCTCATCAAGTTCAAAACCAACAGCTTCAAGCTATCACCATTGGACGCGAAATTCTGAAAAAGCTAGGCGTGAACCTTCCAGAATTTGTGACTCCTTTAGATATTCAACAACAGATTCAACGCACCCTAGATACTGTATCCAATTACGAAATTGAGACTCTAGTAGATCTGCCCATCACTCAGGATGAGGCCGTGATTGCCGCTGCGCGCATTATGACGAGTTTGGTACCCTCTGTTCACCAAGCTAATCCGGCCCTATTTCCTATTCTTGCCTGTGAAGAAGTTAATCTTGCTTTGAAGTACGGAAATTCACTTTTCTCTGCACCGGGTTATGCTGACTTTGGGATTATTATCAGCTCTATTTCAAATCAACTAGAGACCGGATATCGCTTTGGACAACTTGCGCTTAATTTGATAGAGAGGTTCGCAGAGAAATCTGTCCAAAGTATGGTTCAGTTTAAAGTTGCTGCATTTAATCACTCTAATCAACAAAGCATCCATCAGGCGATCGCGCTATTAAAAGAATCCTACAATGTGGCAATCGAAACCGGAGATTCAGTCCATGCTCTAGTTTCTACGTCGTTTAGACTTTTCTATACATACTTAAGCGGAACAGAAGATCTAGATTTAATTTTAGAAGAAATTCATACTTATCAATCAAGATTTTCGACTAGTCAGCATTTTCTCACGTGGGTGCAAATTCTCTGCTCCTCTATTCATCATCTTACTTGCTCTAGTGGAAATTATAATTATCTTAGTAGTGATTCTGAACAACAACAACTATCGATTTTACTGCAAGAGAATGATGAGCTATCTTTGCACTTATTCTATTTAAGCAAATTGATTCTCAGTTGTTTATTTGGCAATTTTGATAATGCAATTCACAGTGCAGAACAGTGCAGCAAATACCTCAAGGCAGGAGTCGGTATGCCTTCTGCACCTACCTATTACTACTATGACTCCTTGACTCGCTTAATGCTGTCTTCCCATTGTGATTCAGTACAGCAAGCACAGTTTTTGTCCCAGGTTGAGTCCAATCAGGAAAATTTACTCCTGTATGCGAATGCTGCACCGATGAATTATCAACATAAATATCATTTGGTAGAAGCAGTACGTTGTGATGTTCTAGGAATTCAATCAGATGCCCTTGACCTTTTCGATCGGGCGATCGCGGGAGCTAAAGAGCATGGATTTACCCAGGATGAAGCACTTGCTAATGAATTAGCTTCAAAGTTCTATCTCAACTGGGGTAAGGACAAAATTGCAGCTGTTTACTTACAAGAAGCTTATTATTGCTATGCTCGTTGGGGAGCTACAGCTAAAACAGATCAGCTCGAAAAGAACTATCCCCACCTCTTGCGGCCCATTCTGCAAACTACACCTCAACCGTTCAATATTTCTGAGACCTTTGCCACTATCAATAGTCCTAACTTAACTCTCCATTCCTCAACAAATCCCCATCGTTCTTCTAACACAGATATTAATACCGTTCTAGACTTTGCTGCAATTATAAAAGCTTCTCAAAGTCTTTCTGAAAGCCTGCAAATAGATGATTTACTTCATCAGCTAACTCAGATTATTTTGCAAAACTCCGGCGGTGAGCGCTGCGCCTTGATTTTGCCAAATCATATTAATGAATGGCATATTGCAGCGATCGCTACCCCTGAAACAACCGAACTTTGTTCTCAACCCTTAGAAGGCAATTTGAATGTACCAGTTAAATTGATTCAGTACGTTCAAAATACACAAGAAATGGTTGTTATTAATGATCTTAAAACTAATTTACCTGTCATTGATGATTACTTACAAGAACGACAGCCGAAGAGTCTGCTTTGTCTACCTATTTTAAATCAAGGCCAGTTAATTGGTATTTTGTACTTAAAGAATCGATCGACGAGTGGTGTCTTTACCAGCAATCGCATTGTCCTTCTCAATTTTCTTTGTACCCAAGCAGCAATTTCCTTGGCCAATGCCAATCTTTATCAAGCATCTCAAACTTACGCACAACAGTTGGAAGACTCGCTAAAAAAATTACGGGTTAACGAAGGGCGCTTCCAGAAACTTGCCAATAACGTCCCTGGATTGATTTATCAAATTCAAGTTCAAGCAGATGGTACAGTGTCTGTTCCCTATGTTAGTTCTGGTTGCCATGCTCTTTACGAAGTCGCTGCTGAAGACCTCATGACCGGGAAGGTTACCCTTCGGGATTTTGAACATCCGGAGGATCAAGCGGGTATATTGCAAGCCATGGTTGAGTCTGCGCAAAATCTTACGCCTTTTCGCCATGAGTGGCGCATTATCACTCCCAAAGGTACTGTGAAGTGGATTAAAGCAGCCTCTCAACCCGAGCGAGGGGAACAAGGGGAAATTATCTGGGACGGGATTCTCATCGATATTACCGATCGTCAGCAGGCAGAAGCGGCGGTGATTCAGAAATCCCAAGAACTGCAACAGGTGTTGACTGACTTACAAGATACCCAGTTGCAAATGGTACAAAATGAGAAAATGGCATCGCTGGGTAATTTAGTCGCTGGGATTGCCCATGAAATTAATAACCCGATCGGATTCCTCAACGGAAGTATCAATAATGCAAAGGACTATGTCAAGGATCTATTAGACCATGTGCATCTCTATCAGCAGCACTACACCAATGCTGACCGTGCCATTCAAGAGCATGCAGAGGACATTGATCTGGAATTTATACAGGAAGATTTGCAAAAATTGCTGAACTCGATGCAGGGGGCTAACGATCGCATTAAGTCGATCAGTACCAGCCTTCGTACCTTCTCCCGCGCAGACACTGAATATAAAGTCAGCGCTAATCTTCATGAGGGGATTGATAGTACGCTACTAATTCTGAAATATCGACTCAAAGCAAATGAGCGTAGACCAGCGATTCAAGTGATCCATGATTACGGTAACTTGCCCCCGGTCGAATGCTTTCCTGGTCAGCTCAACCAGGTCTTTATGAATATCTTGGCGAACGCGATCGATCTGTTTGATGAGATGGCACAAACCCAAACGTTTGAGAAATTAGTCGCTAATCCTCAGCAGATTACGATTCGGACTGAAGTGATAGATCACTGTATCCAGATTGGAATCCGTGATAATGGTTGGGGCATGACCGAGGTGGTCAAGGCCAGGATTTTTGACCATTTGTTTACCACGAAAAGTGTGGGTAAGGGAACAGGTTTAGGTTTAGCGATCGCGCAACAAATTATTGTAGAAAAACACCAGGGACGGATTGAGGTTCAGTCTGAAATCGGTAAGGGAACTGAATTTTTGATTCAATTACCGATCTCGACAAAATAGCCCTCTCTGCTCCGAGCTAAAAGTTTTCTGGGAAAAGAATGACCAGCGATTGGGGGCTATAGCAGACTTTCCATGAGTTCTTGCGTTGGATCTTCTTCTCCCACGATCGCGTTAAATGCTGCAAAGTTGCGGATGGAATCAAAGATGGGGTCACTGCTGAGCATCACCCGGCACAAATTGGGCGCATAGGAACAAGCTTCCTCAAGCGCCTGAATGGCTGATTTAGCCTGCCCTTGGCAAACATAGCAACTGGCTTTGCCATACCAAGCTGCAAAATTGTCCGGGCAAATCGAGAGCGATCGGTCAAAACTATCCATTGCCTGTTGATATTTTCCCAACTTGATCAAGACCGTTCCCCGTGCACTCCAAGCATAGTAGCAGTCGGGTTTGACTTGTAACGCCGTTTCTAGACTAAACAATGCCCGTTTAGTTTGATTCAGGGCATCTTGGCACATTCCTCGGTTGTACCAAGATTTGTAATTCTCGGGTTTCAATTTTAAAACTTGTTCAAAGCTTCTAATGGCCTCTGCATAGCGGCACAAATTCATCAAGACTTTCCCTTGGTTGTACCGTCCTCGATAGTCTTGCGGGTTGATCTGAATCACCTTTTCAAACATCTGAAGAGCGGCCTCATACTTGCCAAGTTCTCCCAGGGAAATGCCTTTACCTTGCCAAGCTAAAATATTATTTGGATCCAGAGCTAAAACTTGTTGAAAGCTCACGATCGCTTCTTCATGAATGCCCCACTTTTGCAGCAAATAGCCCCGCGCGAGCCATGCTTGTTGATGATTAGGTTGCTGCATCAAAACCTTCTCATACTTTGTCACCGCTCCACCATGTCGTCCAAAGACTGGGAGCAACTGTGTTAAAGTGGCCGTGGGTAAATTGTCTGCACCCAAATTCATAGGATGTGAGGTATATATCCGGTAATTGAACGAAGGAGCCTAAGGATTAGGCCAGTCATTGGTTGACGCGCAAGAATCTTCCTGCGCGAGACTCTTCAGTGAGTCGAGATGCTCGATTAAGAGTCCCATCAACGAAAAAGTCTTTTTTTAAGTTGCCCAATCCTCTCTGCGCCTTCAACGATTTGAGATCGGGTTCACAAAACCTTCATACGCCTCTAGCTCTTCGTGTAAGTCTCACCGCAAAACTCAACAACCATAACACCTCCCTCATGAATTGCTGGAAATAAATAGTTTTCGCAGATGGCATGCTTTTTGTAGATGGGAGAGGGATAACGCCCTTGGTCAAGAACAGGAGAAACCTCGGCTACAATAAAGGCTGTTTTGTCATGGAGTCTGAGCGAGAGGGACGCATTTTATCTTGCTGCTAGGCAATGGATGCGTGGGATTGAGCCTCACTCTCAAAGAACGTGCCATTGTCCTGCTATGATTTTGCCCAAATGGGTAGCCATTTGATGGTTACCTGTTGTGTGCTTAACCAGGATTGGCTAGTGCACGCAATCGGTAGTATCGGGTGTTTTGAATCAGGTCACCTATGTCGGAGAATTCCTGGCCAGAAAACGATTCCTATCAGTCGCTAGAGTTGGCTGAATCAGGCCCCTCTGGGCTGTCGGAAGCGATCGCGCTTCCCTTAACCGCTGAAGATGAAGATTTTGATCCGTCTCCCTTGGATCAAGGGTTTGAAGGACGTCGGGTCAAGGCTGCTTTTGTACTGACGGGGACTTGGAGCTTAATGTATTTGCTCCATTCACTGGCTTGGGGACTGTGGGTTGTGTGGGCTGTGACGGGTCTGATGACGCTTCACTTGGTTCGGGCTTTTTTTGCCAAGCCGATGGTTCATGCCCCTACACCGGATACCACTACGGAAGATTGGCCCACGGTGTCAATTTTGGTCTCTGCCAAAAATGAAGAGGCTGTGATTGAAAAGCTCGTGCGCAATCTCTGCGCTTTGGATTATCCCGGCGATCGCTATGACGTTTGGATCATTGACGATGCCAGCAGCGATCGGACTGCTCAGATTCTCCAAACCCTGCAACCAGAATTTGCCAATCTTCAGGTTTTCCGTCGCTCCCTCGGGGCCACGGGAGGCAAGTCTGGGGCATTGAATCAGGTTTTGCCCAAGACCCAGGGTGAATTTCTGGTGGTCTTCGATGCAGATGCCCAAATTCAGCCCGATTTCCTCCAGCAAACCTTGCCGATTTTCCTGGCGGACGATCGAGTCGGAGCAGTTCAGCTGCGTAAGGCGATCGTTCAGGCAGAGCACCTTGATACGCCGGATGCTGAGAACTTTTGGATCCGAGGGCAGCATGCGGAAATGTTGTTAGATGCCTTCATGCAGCAGCAACGGATCGCGATCGGAGGACTGGGTGAACTAAGGGGGAATGGCCAATTAGTGCGCCGCCAAGCCTTGATGGACTGCGGCGGTTGGAATGAAGAAACCATTACCGACGACCTTGACTTGACTTTCCGTCTGCATCTCAATCAGTGGAATATTCATTGCTTTACGCTGCCACCTGTTTACGAAGAAGGGGTGACGACCGTTAAAGCGCTCTGGCATCAACGCAATCGCTGGGCAGAAGGGGGATATCAACGGTATTTGGATTATTGGCGATTAATCTTGAGAAATCGCATGGGAACTCGTAAAACCCTCGATCTCTCAACTTTTTGGGTGATGCAATACTTCATGCCGACGGCAGCTATCCCAGACTTCGCCTTAGCGCTTGCCCGTCATCACAGCATGATGTTGACACCGCTTTCTATGCTAACGTTCCTATTTTTTGTTGCCAGTACGGTGCGGGGGTTGCGCCGCAAACGGTTAACCAATGGTCAGCACTTCAAAGGCCCCTGGGAAGCGTGGGGAGAGCCGATTCTTCAGTCGCTCCAAGGATTCCTCTACATGATGCATTGGTTTGTCGTAGTCAGTAGCGTGACGACGCGGATGGCGATCGTTCCCAAACGGCTGAAGTGGGTGAAAACGGTGCATACCGGGTCTTAGCGATCGCAGGTGGGATTTGCCTGGAGTTACTGAGTGAATCAAGAAAAGAGGGTATTCCCTAGGAATACCCTTTTTTTCTGTCATTCAAGTGGTGTCAATCCGTGGTGTGGTTGAAAGGGTGGGATGGAAAGGCTGCTAATCAATTCTGCGTTCCGGCCAAAAACTTAGCCAGCTCCCTGACTTTTTCTCGCCTTGTTACCACGACGCTCTTGCATTTTCTGTTGCAGTTTGGCTTGCTGTTCAGGAGTGAGAACTTGCTTCATCTGCTCACGGGATGCTTTCATGATTTCCTTGATCTGAGCCTTCTGAGCATCGGTCAAGTTAGCTGCTTTCATCCCGCCCCGGCGGCCCTTCCGATCTCCAACGGCAGCTTTGATCTGAGCCTTCTGCTCTGGAGTCAATAGGGCTTCAATTTTGCTACGGGTGGATTGATGAATCTGCTTAATCTGATCTACTTGTTGCTGCGATAGGTTCAGTTCCTGCTTAAGTTTCTCGATGCGATCGCCCTTTCCTTCACCCAGTTGGGCAATTTGCATCCCAGAATCACCATTCCACGCAGGGCGAGCAAAAGCGTTAGATGCAACCAAAGGACTAGCTAACACAGCCAGACCGGCAGCTAGAGCAACCCATTTACGATTGACTTGGAAATTCATGCCTATCTCCTTGAAAAAAATCATTGAAGAAATATTGTTCAACCTATCTCGTGGCACAGGCTTTATCTGCTGCTTGCCTCGATGCTTCTATCCTAATCAGTGGCATTGGTTCTGACCTGAGGCGTTTGTCCTAACTTGCCAATATCCCTAGCCTAGGACTTAAGACCCATTGACAGGAGCATAGAAAATCCGCAATGAAGGAGTCATCGGGAGTCTTACCGAACTCGATCGTTCTTCTCCATCTCACGTTTCACCCAGCGTCATCATGCTCACCCCTCGTAATCATCCCCTGAAGTTTCTGCTGTATTTTGAATGGATTTTACTCACGATCGCCCTAATTGCAGAACTCTCGATCGGGGGAGGGCGGTGGGTACCACGAGAGCCCTTTCTAAATATGCTGTGCATTGCCATGGTGGGGATTTTGGGGCTGCGCATTCCGACCCAACAGTTAGGCGCAAAGTTGAGCTACATACTACTCAATGCAGGTTTGATTATTCTGAGTAGTTTGCTGAGTGGCCTGCAGTTTTTCCCCCTGCTATTTGTGATTTTTGTGATCCGGTGCTGTCTGATTTTTGAGTCGAAGTATCATCTCGTTATCGTTGGCACGACCTTTTTGACAGCATTTTCAATCCAAATCTATCGATTGTTGATTTTTCTACCTTTCCGTCACACCACTTTCTCGATCGTGGCTCGCCCAAGACCCTTAGCTGCGCGTATTCCTGAGTTTGCCATCTCTCGTCTTTGGCTCATTTCCATGAGCGGAATTGTTTTGCTGGGACTGGCACTAGTCTTCCTATCTCCAATGATTAGTGCAGTGCTAGCAGAACGCAAAAGCCGCGAAGAACTAGCGATCGCCCACGAACAACTGCGGAAATATACCCTAAAGATCGAAGACATTGCGACCTTACAGGAACGCAACCGTATTGCTCGCGAAATCCATGATTCCCTGGGGCATACCTTAACAGCCTTTAATCTGCATTTAGAAGCGGCTCTACGGTTACTTGACAGCGACCCGCAGGAAGCTAAGGATCTCCTGCTAGAAGCGAAACAACTGAGTGCCAAGACGCTTCAGGATGTGCGCAGTTCTGTATCTACCCTGCGCAGTGATCCCTTGAAAAATCAATCCTTAGAAACTCTGTTGCAGGAATTAATTCAAGGCTTTCAACGATCGACTCAGATACAGCCTGATATGCAAATCACCTTAGGCACAGATCTACCCTACCCGCTGAAAACCGCCACCTATCGCATTATCCAGGAAGCCCTGACGAATATTCAAAAATATGCCAGCGCCACCAATGTCAAAATTGAGGTTGCACTGCACAAACAGCTTATTGTGAAGATTCAGGATAATGGGAAAGGGTTTGTGCGATCGCAAACGACCAGTGGCTTTGGACTCAAGGGCATGGAGGAACGAGTCTCCGCCTTAGGTGGAACCTTAGATATCCAGACAGCCCCCGGCCATGGCTGCTCCATCATAGCCACCTTCCCTTTGCTGCTGACTTAGCCCCTTGCTTCCTTCCTGCTCCCTAGGTTTGCCATTGGAGACGTCACCCATGATTCGCCTACTCCTGGTAGATGACCAAATGCTCATTAGACGGGGATTGCGTGCCCTGCTTAAGCCTGAACCCGATTTAGAAGTCATCGGTGAAGCAGACAACGGGGAAGCCGCGATCGCCCAGCTAGCCAACCTCCAGCCAGATGTGGTGTTGATGGATGTGCGGATGCCCGTGATGGATGGCGTCGCAGCGACGCGGGAAATTTGCCAGCATTTTCCCCAGGTTAAGGTTCTCATTCTCACCACCTTTGACGATACCGATTACGTCACCCAAGCGTTGCAATACGGTGCATCTGGCTATCTGCTCAAAGATACCCCAGTAGAAGAATTGGTACAGGCCATTCACCTCGTAGCCAAAGGGTACACTCAATTAGCACCGGGACTTGCACAAAAACTATTAACCTCTAGCGGCCTGTCTAGCGGCATGGCCGGTGCTTCTAACCTGCTCCCAAGCCCCGCTCTCAATAACAGTTCTCTCAATGACAGTTCTCTCAAGATAATTTCCCAGGAGACTGTGCTCTCTGAACTTGACAATTGCAATTCTGCACAATCTACAATCCCCCAGCCAACGAATCCTGTCTCTGAAGGGGCACAACTGCTAGAATCCCTGACGCCGCGGGAACGAGAAATTCTGCAATGGATCGCCCAGGGAGCCAGTAATCGCGAAATTGCTCAACAACTTTATATTTCTGAAAAAACCGTCAAAAACCACGTAACCAATATTCTGAGCCGTCTGGGACTGCGCGATCGGACGCAAGCAGCCATTTTTGTCCATTCATTATCCAAGGGTGAATTCAAAGAGTAAATGAAGTTTACTGTTTTCTCTAGCATCCCTCTCCGTAGAATTGCTAGGATACCTGTCAATTCCATTATTCTCATTCAATATTGCTGATTCAATAATTGCCAATTCAAATCATGAGCCGTAATTTCTAACCTGTTTTGAATTGATCCGGCTGAAGTGGGGCGAGAGAGTGAGCTTGTTTAGGATCCCTCAGCAATTGTACCCACTGAACCTGCTAGGATGAAGTGCTATGTTTTTCGATTGTCCCTAACGAGCGAAAGAGAGGGTATTGCCTTGTCACGCCGATATTTCTTTACTTCCGAGTCTGTTACTGAGGGGCATCCTGACAAGATTTGTGATCAAATTTCTGACACAATTCTGGATGCGGTGCTGACTCAGGATCCCAAAAGTCGGGTTGCAGCTGAAGTTGTTGTCAATACAGGCTTAGTGCTGATTACGGGTGAAATTACGACCAAAGCGCAGGTCAATTTTATTGAGTTAGCACGCCAAAAGATTGCTGAAATTGGCTACACGCTCTCTGAGAACGGCTTTGCCTCCAATAGCTGTGCAGTGTTAGTGGCGTTGGACGAGCAATCTCCGGACATTGCCCAAGGGGTAGATACTGCCCAGGAAACCCGGGAGCAACTCAGCTCCGAAGAACTGGACAAAATTGGGGCGGGTGACCAAGGCATCATGTTTGGCTTTGCCTGCAACGAAACGCCGGAACTGATGCCCCTCCCCATTAGCTTGGCGCACCGGATTTCCCGGAAGTTGGCGGAAGTCCGTAAACTGGGGGTTTTGAACTATCTGCGTCCCGATGGCAAAACGCAGGTGACGATTCTCTACGAAGATAACCAACCGATCGGCATCGATACGATTCTGGTTTCGACCCAACATGATGAAGGGGTCAGCCAAGATCAAATCAAGGCGGATCTGTGGAAGCATGTGGTGGAACCTTGTTTCGCAGATATTGTGATCAAGCCCGATGAGAATACGAAGTATTTAGTCAATCCCACTGGAAAGTTTGTGATTGGTGGGCCCCAAGGGGATGCTGGGCTCACAGGCCGCAAAATTATTGTGGATACCTACGGTGGCTATTCCCGGCACGGGGGTGGCGCATTCTCCGGTAAGGATCCTACGAAGGTCGATCGCAGTGCAGCCTATGCCGCTCGCCACGTGGCTAAGAATATTGTGGCAGCAGGTTTGGCGGATAAGTGCGAAGTGCAATTGAGCTATGCGATCGGGGTGGCTCGGCCCGTGAGTTTGCTGGTGGAAACCTTCGGCACGGGCAAAATTGACACTGATAAGCTGACCGAACTCGTCAATCAGCACTTTGAATTACGCCCCGCTGGCATTATCCAAACCTTCAATCTCCAAACGTTACCCGGAGAGCGGGGCGGTCGATTCTTCCAAGATGTAGCCTCCTATGGCCACTTTGGTCGTCCCGACTTGGAACTGCCTTGGGAGCAGACGGATAAGGCTGAGGCTCTGAAACAAGCGGCTGCTAGCCTTTTAGCAACGGCTTAAAAATCTCAGCCAATAGCGGCTGGAGGCCGAATAGAGAGCATTCCTTTAGGAAATTGGGCGATCGATGAGATCGTCCTTTTTTGTCTGCCTGATCTTTTTGTCTACCTGATCGGGATGCCTGACTCAACCCATTGCCGACAAAACCGTAATCTCAGCCAAACTTTCGACCATGACATGGGCATTGGGGATGGTAAAAGGTTGATCCCAAGCGCCCCAAACCCCGATCGCGCCGGCTGCTCCAGCGCGTTTAGCCAATTCAATATCGGCAGCGGAGTCTCCTACGACTAAGGTTTGCGACGGAGGAACCCCGATCTCTGTACAGGCTTGCTGAAGAAGCTGTGGATCAGGCTTGCTTAGCCCAACTTGGGCCCCCATTGCAAGGGAGATATAGGGGGTCAACCCATAGGTCTGGACAAAAGCCTTGACATTGGGTGTGGTGTCCGCTGAAAGGAGCCCGAGGTGTAACCCATGGCTGTGCAGGTTGTCTAAACAAGGTCGTCCTTGGGGCACGATCGGGGTGAGTAAGTCTTTGCGCGGAAAAAGTTGACTCGCTTCCTGAAAAGCTGTTTGAACGATCGTCAAAGCTTCGACCCAAGGAAATCCCAGTGCGGCTATGTAGCCCGCTGTCGCAATTTCGTTATCCCGCCGCGATCCCACCGCCATCAGCCCTGCTGGATGAATTTGGCTTTTGGACATGCCCCAAGCTTGGAATAGGCGATCGGTCAATTGCGCCATGGCATTGGGTGAAAGAATCTCTTTGAGGTGGTTGTCCAAACAGGTCAGCCGTTTTTCGGCTTGGGTTACCAAATAATCCCGCGAATCTGCCAGGGTTCCATCCTTGTCAAAAATGATCGCTTGGATCTGCTCAAAAACGCGATCGCCACATCGTATGACTGCCATCCAATCCCCTCCCTCAAGGTTTACGCCCGATTCCCTGTCTAAATCCAGTCCGAATATCCAATCAAAAAGGGACGCTCGATCGAACGTCCCCTAAGGGTGTAAAAACACTGGAATGAGAATTTACAACACTATTCTGCGACTACGGCTTCTTCTGTTGTAATTTCCATGGAAGGCACTGGAGCACCTTGCTCTTTCAGTTTTTCACGGTACTTCGCAGCCATTTCCTCCGCTTGCTCGTAAACCGCTTGGCGATTCTTCACCATGTCGCCCGGTTCCGGCTCAAGCTGCTTCGTAGACAGCGAGATCCGACCCCGTTCTGCATCCAAATCAATGATCATGACTTTGACTTCATCGTTTACATTAAACACGCTGTGGGGCATGTCAATGTGATCGTGGGAGATCTCAGAGATGTGCAGCAGACCGCTGACGCCACCGATGTCGATAAACGCACCGTAGGGCTTGATACCGCGAACGGTCCCCACCACCACTTCGCCCACTTCCAGGCGATTCATCTTGCGTTCAACCAGTGCACGGCGGTGGCTCAATACTAGGCGGTTGCGCTCTTCATCCACTTCCAAAAACTTCAGGGGCAATTCTTCACCCACCAGTTCTTCCTTCGGCTTGCGGGTGCTGATATGTGACCCAGGAATAAATCCACGCAGACCTTCAATCCGCACCAAGGCCCCACCACGGTTGGTCGCGAAGACGAGAGAACGAACCGTTGCATCTTCTGCTTGCAACTGACGAACCCGTTCCCAAGCCCGCATATATTCAATACGCCGGATTGAAAGCGTTAACTGACCATCTTCGTTTTCGTCAGCCAGAATGAAGAACTCGCGGGTTTCGTTGGATTGCAGAACTTCTTCAGGAGCATCGATGCGGTTGATCGACATTTCCTGAATGGGGATGTAGGCTGCGGTTTTAGCACCGATATCAATTAGTGCGCCCCGAGGCTCAAGACTAAACACGGTTCCAGCCACAACATCTCCAGGGCTGAAATGGTAGTCATACTTATCCAATAACGCTGCAAAATCTTCGTGGGTAAAGCCCACATCCACCGTTCCTGCTTTCTGATTGACCATGCTAATGATTTCCTAGTTCGTATCTCTAGTTAAGATTCGCCTCCTGTCGATGCATATGCAGCCCCCAGAACTACCCTGAGAACATGCAGCCTACACCTTCATCCCCCGCTTATAAGATAGTTGCAGGAGATTCAACTAGACGTTTCAAGAGTTCAGAAGTCATATCATAGCTCAAGTGGGGCCCCCAAGAACAGATTTTCCAGAATTCCTCATGGGGATCTGGAGGGAGTTCGATCGTCCCCATGTCTCGTCCATCATTCGCTAGGGTTACGGTTTGTCCACTTGCCTTTGCATACCTGGAAGAACGTTTCTGCTGATGGCAATCGTTGCAAATATTTGCTAGGTTCCTGGAAATTTGCACTCTTATCCTTAAATCTGAGCAGGGATCTAAAGATTAAGATTTTTTAAAATTTTAGAAAAGTTTAATATGGGAGACTACTAGCAGAATTAGCATGAAGTTGCCTTGGCTACACCATAACAAGTTTTTTACATCGTGAATCACGGATTTGCGACTTTTTTAACTCGTAAATCATCTCTGATGACTGCGCTAATGACTGAGTTCATTTGACTTATTTCAGTATGACCAATGTTCAAACATGTTCAAACGCAGCAGTCTTTAAACCAAGCATTCATAAAAATACCTGAATCATTACTGAGTATCTTAACGGTTTTTAATATGTATAGTAGAATAATTAGTTCATAAAAATCCATGCCACTTGTGTTTGGTGGTGTCAATACGTCTGGTGGCATAAAAATGAGGGGAAGTTTGGTGGGTGAGCGGACAAATGTTCAATTTGGCAGCTGCCTTAGCCAATGTTTTGCTTAATTCTGCGGATCGACATTTCCGCTTTCCCCTTGATATAATCGGCCTGAATCCACAGGCGGATAATGTCTTGTGACAGACGTAATATCGAAGAAACTCTTCTGACTCATCTGTGCTTTAAAATCCCGTCTACGTGTTGATAGGGGAAATTTTGTGTCTATGCTTATGGTATGTCCCAGACAGCTTAGTATGCCCCAAGTAGTCGCTATGCCCCAAAGAATTACTTAAGCCAGAAGGCTGTCTTGCCGACTGGGAAAGCATTGTGTCAGGTTAGCTGCTCTCTGCAATGTGAGTCTGTTCTACATTTTTCTCACAAGTATGCAAGGCTCTGCACTACCGTTTGACTAGATATTGATGTAATGAAAACAATTTTATTGATTGAGGATGAGGATGCTATCCGGGACAACTGGGTGAGAATCTTAGAAATTAATGGCTTCCGGGCGATCGGAGCCAGCCATGGTCGGGACGGCATTCAGCAAGCCCTAGTTGTCCAGCCTGATCTCATTTTATGTGATATTTCGATGCCGGACTGTGATGGTTATGAAGTTCTAAATACACTGCGGAGCCATCCTGTAACGGCTGCCATTCCTTTTATCTTCCTCAGTGCCCGTACTAGCCATGCCGAGGTGAGGTATGGGATGAACCAGGGAGCAGATGATTATCTCACCAAGCCCTGTAGCAGTCAGGATTTGTTGGCTGCGATTCATTCCTGCTTTCGCAAAAAATCAGTCTTTGCCCAGGGGTATCTCGAACAGGTTGCCCAAGCCAATGCAGCTTTTGAAAAAGTGGCCAATTGGGATAGTGTGACCAATCTCCCCAACATTAATCTGTTTCAACGCCATTTAGCCCAACTTTGTGATGTGGCGCTACAGCACACTGAGTCGATCGCGGTTCTGTCGCTGAAAATTACTTCCTATCGAGTGATTCAATTGACCTATGGAGGTTTGATCAGTAATCGTCTTCTCCATGCTATTGGTGAGCGGTTGCAAACTAGTGGTCGCCCAGGGATTACGGCACGGCTCCATGAAGATGAGTTTGGTTTAGCGTTGCCTGATGCAGGGGATCCCGAAGAAATTGAAGAATTTATTCAATTATTAATCAACATTCTCACTGTTCCGTATCATGTTGACGGACAAGAAATTCGGATTCAACTAAGTGTCGGTATTTCGCTATATCCTCAACACAGCTTGTCTTCTGAGGATCTTTTAACTCAAAGTAGTGCGGCAATGCGGTGGGCAAAAAAGCGACATAGCTCCTATCGATTTTATAGTCCAAGACTTGCCGCAGTAGAGTCTGAGCATCATTTAATTGCCAATGAACTCGCCAAGGCGATCGAGCGATCGGAACTTCGGCTGTACTACCAACCCCAAGTGGATCTAGCTAAGGGGTGCATCATTGGAGCGGAAGCCTTGGTGCGTTGGCAGCATCCGGAGCGAGGGATGATTCCGCCCAACCAGTTTATTACGATCGCCGAGGAGCAAGGACTGATTTTAGAATTGGGGGAATGGGTTTTGCGGCAAGCTTGTCACCATGCGGCCCAATGGCAAAGACAAGGAGGACAGCCCGTCCAAGTTTCGGTTAACCTTTCTATGGCACAGTTTCAACAGGCTAGCTTGCCGGAGCTTGTAGCTAGTATTTTGCAGGAAAGTGGTTTGTCTCCCCATCTATTGGTTTTAGAATTGACCGAAAGTTGCTTGATGGATCAAGTTGAATTAACGATTCAGAAGCTGCAACAGTTAAAAAATTTAGGAATCAACATTGCTATTGATGATTTTGGTACAGGCTATTCATCACTGAGTTATTTAAGTCAGTTGCCAATTGACGAAATTAAAATCGATCAATCGTTTACCCATAAAATCAACCGCGATCGTAATGCAACGATGATTTGTAAAGCGATTATTGCAATGTCCCGTAGTTTAAATCTGAAAATTATTGCTGAAGGGATTGAAAATAGCAGTCAATTATCATTCCTACGCCATCAGAGATGTCATGCGGGGCAAGGCTTTCTCTATGCACCCCCATTATCGTTAGAAGCCTTCCAGATACGACTTCAAGAGGCTTCCTCCCCGACCTTAGTGTCAAATGGTTTCCTGCCCTATGATCCTGTGTCCTGTAACTATTCCTCGAATTAGTCACACCTTGGATTTCCTACCTTGAGTTTTCTAGTCTTAGCCATTCCAGTTATTGACATGCATTAACAATTGGAGGAGTGCCCTTACGTCAAGGACAGAGAAAAATTATCTGAAGCTGGTAGGCTCCTGCTACAAAGCTTTCGATGCGGCCTGATTATTCTCCATCCTTTAAGCTATGGGACTATCCCCATGATGTCGAGGTTGATAGTGGGTATGAATTTTGATCTGAGCACTATTGCAATCTGGGCAATAAATTGGAGAACAGTTTCATCCCAGATCTGTTCTTGTTAAATAACTTCTCTTCTATAATCTTCCTAAGCTTATACACTGTCTGTATCAAACTATTCCCATCCTGCGGAACCATTGCCCAACCCTGACTTAAACACACGGTATCAACTAGCGCTGGGGAAGCATTCGATCGGATTCTCCCGATTTTTTCTGCCGTTCCTGCTCCTCTTTGATCAACTGCAACACCTTCTGGCGTAGAGTTTCGTGACGTTCTACGCCTTCAAAAGCATAACGGTTGTAGCCCGACTGGGTAATAATCGTCTCCAAATTCTTCACCCGTTCCCCTGAGCCAGGGTGCGTCGAAGCCCACTCCGGAGGCCGTCGATCGCCCTTGCGTTTCTCTTCCTGTTGCATCGTCACCATCAAATTGAGTAATCCATCCGCCGCATACCCCGAAGCCGCCAGCAATCGCGTTCCCACGTCATCCGCCTGCCGCTCCATATCCCGACTGTAATTAAACACAATCAAATCACTGGCAATTCCCCCCACATAGGGCACATACCCCACCACACTCGCAATCAAATTTCCCTGCGACATCAGTTGAAAGCCATGGGTCAGCGCCGCATGGGAAATCTCATGGCCCAGCAACCCCGCCAACTCCGCCGTCGATCGACTCTTCGCGATCGCCCCCGCATTAATAAAAATCTTCCCTCCCGGTAAAGCAAAGGCATTGAGCTTGTCATCCAAAATCACATTAAACTCATACTCAAAATCCCTGCGCCCCGCGATTGCCGCCATCTTCTGCCCTAGTTCATTCACATAGGCTAGCACTTCCTCATCTTCCACCATGGGAACTTGTCGCTTCACTGACTTAGAAATGCTTTTACCTAATCCCGATTCCCCTCGCAATAACGAAATCGCACTTTGTGCTGCCGTAAACGGCCCCAGCAATCCGCCTGTCACTGCATACCCGATCGCGCCTGTGATGATATTCCCAATTACGTTTCCAGTCACTTTCTTGCGTAACGCTTTGCGATAGCGTTCCAAATTTTCATCTGCCAACTGCACAAACGTATTCACTTCAGCATGGTCAGGATTCATCAAGGCGAACTGCCGCGCCGCGATCGATGCATCAATCCAGCGTTCTGCCTTCGCCAGTGCTGCCACCCGCGCCTGAATCACCTCCGGCTCCTTGGGATAGCTAGCGGCCATCGCATCCAACGCTTTCAGGGCTTGGTCAGACTTGCCATACTTGTCATAGATTTTCAGCGCCAACAGTTGCCCCGGCAAAAATTGCGGGTAATTCTTCACTAGGAGTTCGATCGCCACGATCGAACGGCTTTCTAGCCCTGCCTCCCAGCCCTGGTTCGCCTCCCGCCAATAGACCTTCCCCGCTGGCGGCAATTCCTCAGGATTCGTCATCAACGGTGGCTGGGGCGGACGTTCTGGTACATTTTCAAAGGCGGGCTTCACCACCTTATACATCGCCACCGCTGCTTCAATATCCCCCGCTTGGTAATGCCGATCGGCCTCCAGTAATTTCTGATACCGTTCCGTTTCCGCCTGTTTTTCCTCCGGTGTCGGTTCAGGATCGAGGGGATCTTTGGGCAGTTCTAGCTTCGGCGGTGCGTCGGGGTTGGGTTGCGGCTGGGAGACGGGATCGGGAGTGATGGTATCGGCTTTTGGAGATGCGGTCGGACTGGTAGTAGGAGTGGGGGTAACGGTAGGGGGAACGATCGGCGTGGGTGTGGATATAGGCGTAGGGCTGGGCGCAGGTGTGGGCGTGGGAGTCGGGGTGGCGATCGGCGTGGGTGTAGGCGTAGGGATGACTTCTTGGGCCGCGATCGTGTGTAATCCGGGCAGAAGGGCTAGCAGTAAACCGAGGACAAAGGGTAACACCTGCCGCTGAATCATTCGTTGCAGCCGTTGTAGTGGCAGTCGTCGCAATTGCCCAAACATCTGCTGCCCGTCCTGCTTGCCCCGTTGCATCATGGCTGTTGCCCTCTCCTCGATCGCTGGCCTAGAAGTCAGTTCCTAGACTGCCAATCTAGCAATTTTTTAGGGGGATTTGGGGGAAGCAAGATAAATTATATTTATCTTGTGATATTGTTCAGCACTCCGCTTATGTATAGACCAAGTACAAAGTTATCGTTTTCAACCTATATACTAGGTAGATAGAAGTTTAAGAATTTTCCAGTCAATTACAGTTGGGTAGGTTATGCATTCGTTAGATCACAATGATTTCAAAAAGTTAGATTCTTATTCTCTAGCTTTACGCATAGATGCATTTTTCGAAGAGGATTACAAAAATCGATATGGACACCCAAAACCTATGTTAAATGATGTTTCTGCAATTGAAATATATAATTCAGTACTGATACAAGACTTAGATGATTGCAAGAGGAAAACGGCACTTTGCTTATTTTATCGTTCTCGCTTCCAAAGAGCTTTATCTCTACAATACTACGGCTTTCAAAACCATTTTCTTGATGGTTCGGATTCGAACAATCCTCTCTGTCTTAATTCAAAGATGCAAGTAATCTTTGCCTCAACTCGTCAAGCAAGTATTATCTCTTCAAGAATTGGTTTTGAATGTTTAATGGAATTTGTCTACTTTGTAGAGAATAAAAGACTAATTTCTAGCAAAAAATCGAAATTAGGTAACTTCCGTAAATGGTTATGCTCTTCCCAAAATAGATTTGGCTGGCTGATTTTCTACTTGGTTATAGTTTATGAGTTTAATCAAAGACATCGAACGCCAGAAGTACATGGAACCTCGTATATTGCTATTGATGCTCTTCGCTGTGAAGATTTCTCGATGCCTGATAGTGAATTTAACGCTATCAACTTAGATCTAAATATTTGGCGTTCAATTTTGGTAACACTCAATGAGGGTAAAAGTCTTCCATCTTGCAGTTTAGATGTAGATTATCAAGAATTATTTCAGGATTTCGATAACTGGCAAAATATTAATCTCGAAAAGATTTGGGATAAATATGTTAAGAAATAGAGAAATGGAGAAATAGAGAAATTTTTCCTATCATATAAGCTGTTGCATATGAAGAGTTGTAAAACAAGGTGAAAGAAGAGCAGATGCAAATTACGATCGAACATCAACCCAGCGAAGAAAAATTAGCACAACTAGGCGTCAAACAATGGCCGATTTGGACGAAGGAAGCTTCGCAATTTGACTGGTTCTATGACGAGTCGGAAACTTGCTACCTACTGGAAGGGGATGTTACTGTCACGCTCGCCAATGGAGAACCTGTGCGGTTTGGGCAGGGGGACTTGGTCACATTTCCCGCTGGCATGATCTGCGTCTGGACCATTCACAGTGACGTGAAAAAGCATTACGCCTTCGGGTAACGTTCCGTTATTCCTGAACTTCCAAAATCGTAGACAGCATTGCGAATCGATCGACGGCAATTTGGGCAACGGATTGTTGATTGCGTTGGGAATCTCGATCGAGGGTGGTTAATAAATCAGCCACGATCGCCAAGGGTTCCCCGTTTTGTAAATCCAAGGGATTGCCCGATCGGGTGCCGCGCTGTTGAGCAATCTTTTGCAAACCCCGCAGCACGTCATTTAGCGGTTCCGTACTGGCTAAGGTCATCAATTCCAAAAAACCCGCAGGCGGTTCAATCATAAATTGAAAGCGATCGTCGCTAGCGGGAATCATACGATGTTTCTGAGGCGCAAGGGGTAACGGTTTGCGGCTACTGTCCCAGAGCAACGGATGCAGAATCGTTAAATCGCCACTACTCGCGATCGCCAACACCGCCACATGCAACGGCTGAGTATCCTGATTGATCAGTTTTAAAGCAATTTCTGACCCCGCCTTCACCGCCTGGACAAGTGTAGATCGCTGGCGGAGCCGCTTGCTCCCTCCCCGACTTTCCGTTGCACTGACTAACGCTTCCCGTTTACGATCGAGAATTTCCACTGTTACCTTTAGCGTTGAACTATTCCCATTCGATAGCGTTTTCAACACCTTAACGGCTAGTAAACTTTGCAAACGTCTTGCCAACATTTCCACTTCCGATCCACTCGCAGGCAACGCATTGGGTAAAATTTTCTGATCGGAACTGCGTAACTCTAACTGTCCCTGGGCGTTGCGATGCAGAATATAATCTGCCACCTGATCTGCACTATTCGCAACTAGTTCTAACCGCTGGGCTGGGATGCGTCGCGTACTGACTAAGCGATCTTTGAATTGCTGTAAATTTTTCGTTACTGCCTCAGTGACGCCTAACCGCAGCGCCGTTTCGATCGGAATCCCCCGCACCAACTCCCGCAACAGCATTCCCGGCGCGATCGCTTGTTTCAGTGCTCCTTCCAGGCTGCCATAGCCCACCAATCCCGTCCGTCCCCGTTGGCGAATTTGTCCAATGTCCTGCCCCGCAGCATTGACGATCGCAAATTTCGCATTTCTGGAAAACGCATCCAAACTTTCCGGCGCAATTCCTCCCAACCAAAATTCCACCCGATCGCCCTGCACCGATTGCACGATCGCTTCCGCCGCCGGTTGGGGTGGATTGATCAGATAAATTGGCTGTTGTTGATAATTGCTCCCCGGTTTTACTTCATAAATGGGATCTTGCACAATGCGAGATGTCTTCGCTAAATCCTTCGTATTGCGCCCCAGATCGATAAAAACATTGCCCAAATTTTGTTCACTCGTCGCCTGCCACAGATAGCGCGTCAACAGATAGGTAAACGCCCCTGCATAGAAATCCCCAAAGGAAACATCCGCTGAAAACTGATTGCGCTGGGCCGACCCTAAAATTACGCCCTTAGCAATGCCCTTTTGTCGCCGTTGCTGCAATTCCGCCGTCGTCCAACCCATTGCCTGCATCCAGCGATCCTGATCAGCTAATTCTGTATCACTGGGATTGGGAGCCGCCATATTATCTCGAAAAATCGATCGCAGCACTGTTCGATCGATGTCCGCATTGCGACTCGCCCCTCCGGAATGGCAACAATCTAGCACCGCAGTAAAGTTCTCTGTTTTCAATGCAGAAGTCAACAAAAATAAACTGCGACCCATAATGCTATTTACCGAAGTTTGGAGATTACTATCGCCATCGTTTTTAGCAATTTGATAGTCGATCGGAACAATTGCACCATTTATGCCATCTTCACTAATGGGTTTAGGATCACGAACCCGCGCACCATGACCGGAGAAATGAAAGACAACCACATCCCCCGGTTTGGCTTGTTGGATTAAATGTTCTTCAAAGGCTGCAATGATATTTTGTCGCGTTGGTTGCATAGTCTCCGGTTGCAGAACCAAAATATCTTGTGGCCTAAACCCAAAGCGATGAATCAGCAATTCCCGTTGTAACTGCACATCCGTTGCACATCCCCGCAACGATCGAATTCCCTGGGGATATTGATTAATGCCCACCAATAACGCCAACTTGCGCGGCGTAGACTGTGCTAGAACCCGTCCCATTTGGTCGCCCGATCGCTGGAAGCTGGAGGGACTGAGGCCGATCGTAGCCAACGTAGTAGCAGCAAATTCTAAAAAGTGGCGACGTTTCATAGGACTGATGCAAAAGTGTGGAGGGGGTAGGAGGGTGGCGGGGTGGATGAACCGGGGATCTGCTTTCTGAGTAAATCCCTAACTTCAAAATTCCCCCTCTGCACAAGGATTCGGCATGGTTTCCAGCAATTGTTGTAATTCAGCTGACGGATACCGCAGGGAAAAGATCTCTTGGAAGGCATCCGCTTGCAGTTGTTTCTCCGCAAAAAACTGGGTTCGCCGCATTGTCCAGGTTTCTCGGCCTCCCACTACATTTTTCAACGCACTCAAGCCCTGGGCCACTTCCGTACGGCTCTCTCCCGCCATGATGCGAAAGGGATAGCGAACAAGCTGCGTTTTGCCATCGAGATCAAACAAAACCCATTCATATTCCTGGCCGGGATGCAGTGGCTCTCCTAGATATTGCACATAGTTCAGGTTCTTTGCCCATTGGCCTGAAGCGTTTTTATCTACGGCTTTTTTGCGAATATCCGCCTTCCAAAGCACTTTTTCGGTTTGCTTGTCTTGAATCGCGATCGCTCCGGTTTTGCCTTTCCAAACCAAAGTAGGCTGCAAATTCCAAACCTCCGCAGAGTCCCCCGGCGCGATTGGGCAAAGACTGTCGATCGGGCGAGACGCCCCTGCTGCGGGTTTCTTTTGGAACAGCTTTGATAACACCCCCGTCCAAGTGGTGGGTTGTTTCTTTTGGGTCGCTTGCGCTGGCAGAACCGCCAGGGGGAGTAGCATCAAGCTCATGCTCAAACCGATGCAAGTTAGGCGATTAAGGCGATTAAAAAGATGAATCATAGGTACTTTTTTTGAGTGCAGGGATAACATACAGCCCCAGCGTTGCTATGGGTAAAAAATAAGGTAGCAGAACTGAAACTGTAATAAAGGTTTGCAGGCTCACCAAGCCATAGATACCCGCCACGATCGCGAAGTTCCTGATTTTTACAGTTCGATATTGATTGCGTTGAACTCGCCGTCGATCGACCTTGATCCAAAGCTGTCCCCCCAGTCCCGCCAGTGCAATCATCAGGAAATCGGGAATGGGAATCACCAAGCGTTGCTGTAACAGGTGATGCACCATGTAGGCATGGGCTTCTGCCCCCGTAAAGCTTGATTTCGCAATGGCTGCGGGCACTTGGCTTGACCAATAGGCGATCGCAGCAGGGACGGGAAAATTATCTTCGCCCCGACCGTTTAGTCCCGCCTCATCGTAACCACCGGGCGCAATAAGCACGATCGCCGGTGCTTTGTCCTCCGGTTGTAATTGCTTGTGAAACAATTGCTGGGCACTAATGGTCCGATAAACGCGATCGGGGGGAATGGAAAAATCTAAAATCGGTTGAAACCAGGACTGACCAAATTTTCGCACCCGATCGACCCACGGCGAAAACTGCTGTTGGCTCAAGAATTGCAAGCGCTCCGGTGCTCCCGTTTGACTAGCCTGCTGCGCTTGGGTGAGGCTGGCCAACGCCAACGTATAACCTAAGGGACAAATGCGATCGCAGCCCTGGGACGAGGGCAATTCCACCGTCCAGGGATAGAGAAAGGCATTGCCCTGTAAATTGGCCTCCAATTGGGCTAAGTTCGGTCGCACGCCAACGACAGTCTGCCCTTTCACGATCGCTGCAAAGACAAGCAAATTTCCCCGCTGTGTAGCCTGGGCGATTGCCCGTTGCAGGGGCAGATCTTCCTGGGTGGGGCGATCGAGGAGGAAGTCGATGCCAATCACCTTCGGCGTTGGGGTAGCTTGACCCGATCGCGCTGCCTGTAAGCTGGGAATTTGATTGAGGACATCGCCTAAATAGCTGCGATCGATGGGATTAATCTTACGGGCATCCAAACCCCGATCGCGGATCGACGCCTCATCAATTTGCACTAACAACGTCGGTGGTAACGCTACGGGAATTTGCTGGGTAACGTTGCGGTAAATTGCTTGAAGACCTAACCGACTATCCAACAGCAAATCCTGGACAGGGACAATTACACTCAAACCCGCGATCGCGGTCAATGCCACTGCTTGCTTCCGACTGGGCAGCCAAGGGGCAATGCGATGCCGCCAGCCTGTGGGTGTTAAGCGAAACAGAGGAACTTCGGGATGACGAAACAGGGACGGAATCAGGTAAGCGGATGGATAATGCAACGTGCGATCGTTTTCCCGTTTCAGAAATTCGCAGGCCGCACAAAGCGCTTCGTGCACATTGGCGAACTGTTCCAATTGCCGCATAAATTCCGTGAAAAATAACTGCGCTACCTGGTTATGGATGGGTTCCCGCATGATGGCGACTTGGCTCAATCCCAAATCAACTAGGGCATTGGCAATGCGCAGTCCTTTGCAGGAATTGAAAATAGCAAATTGCAGTCCGGTAGCTTTCGCTTGCAACAGGTGGGGCGCAATTTCCTGCACCAAAATCGACTGTCCCGGCGCGATCGCGAGTTCGCCGCCAGTGTAGGTGGTTTCGTCGCTGTGCCCTGCGAAAAAAATTACATCCCAACCCAGCGGATCGGTAATGGCTTGAATAATTTCGGTTTTTAAGTCGGTAACCGGTCGATCGGGCTGTCCCCCCACAAAGCTCACCGCCAGGTTTTTCAGCGCAGCGACCTCCGCCTGAAAATCTAATCCCGTACTGTCTCCCAAAATGGCTAAAATTCGCGCTTGACCTTTGCGGCGGGTCTGTCCCGGTTCATGGCGCAGATTGGTCGGTGTGCGGGCAAAGCGAATGGTTTTGCGACTGCCAAATTCAGTGCCAATGTTCCAGGTTTCCCAGGGTAAATATTCCAGTTCGATCGGTTTGCAGGTGATGAAAACATCAACAACATTGCCTTCCGCTTGGGCAATGGTCGATCGAACGGGTAGTAGTTCACTACTGTTAAGCCATTGGTGAAACTGGCGTAACCACTGGTCTTCCGCATCGACTAACGTTTTGCGGCGATCTTTAGCTGCCCCCGCCAGACTTCCACTACTTTGCACCCGTGCCCGCAGTCTCGAGGGCTTATCGGATTCCGGCAGAGCGGATGATCGATCGACAACCGGGGCTTGCCAATGGGAGTAGTAGTCGAGGTAGGCGTTGTGCCAAGTTTGGTAGAGCGCTGTCAAGGATTCTGGATAGTCAACCTCCACCATCAATTGCTGACCCTGACCCCAGCCCAGTTCAAAAATACAAGTTTCTTTAACGCGAAAGATTTTAAGACGCATGGGACGCAGTAACCAGGGAGCAGTGATTCAAACCGTTATTCAATAACTAAGAGGCACCCTCGGGAACTTGCAATTTAGCTAGTTCGGTTGGAAGGCAAATTGCGGTAGGATTTCGACCTGGCCATTGGGCAAGACGATCGACACGGTGAAGGCTTCCTCATAGGTACCAATCACCTGGGCAAACAGGTAGGCATCTTGACTAGCCGGATCAAAGGTTTGTTCAACCAAAATGCCCGTCGGATCGCTAATTTGTAACGTGACACCTGCGGGAAGCCGATCGGCCTGCGCCCCCAACACCACCAGCAACGACCATTCCGGTTCTGGCCCCTCCACCGTGCCCGTAATGGCATACAGCCGCAGCGGCGCATCGGCAAGTGAGAGATCCTGATAGCCACCCCGCGCGTTAACGGGAATTTGGGTACCCTGCCGCTCCAAGGATTGCAGTAGCCGTGCCAGTTCCATTGCCGACGTTTCCCCCGATCGCATTGCCCCCGCCGTTGCTAGGGCATTGGGCGGCAACAAGACCCAAGCCAATTCCTCCGCCACCTGATCCAACTGCCCCTGCAACCAACGGCCCACATTCATCACCGATCGTGAGGCCGATCGCGACAGATCTTGGGCTGCTTCAGTAACCCGTTGCGGTACTGACTGCAAGACCGACTGCGGCACCGATGCCTGACTTGTCACGGGGAACATCGCGGGATCGGCACAGCGTAGATTGAGCAACAGGTGGCCTGGATCGCGATCGCAGGCCGCCAAGGCCAACTCATAGGCTCCCGACGTATCCGCTGTTTGTCCTGCGAGTTGTGCTTGCAGATCTGCCTGGGCAATAAACCCCGTCACCCAAGCCTGATTCTGCTCCTCCATGACTTGCACGAGGACGTAAAAATGAGCAGGATCCGTGAGTAGCACACCGGGTACCATCACCGTTTCCTCATCCACGCTGGTCATGGGTAACGACTGCACCCGAAAACCCTGGATTTGCACCGCACTGGTAGTAGAGCTGTTAGTAGAGCTGCTAGTGGAGCGGCTGGCCGATGGGCGGGGCTGCAACCCCCGATCGCTCAGCCAAGTTTGCAAGCTGACCTGGGCCAATGCTTCTAAGTAGACGGCCCATTGTTGAGCTAAGGGAGCCTGTTGACTGGCCTGCAATGCCTGCTGGATTTGCTGATCCGTCAATTCGATCGCATCCAGGGATAACGGTTCCAGTTCAAACAAATCCGGGGTATCGATTAAAAAGTTCGTCATAGCCTTTAGCGCGGTGAGAGGATCTGCAAGATGCAAGGTAGAAGTGCCAGATTAGAAATTGTCCTGACTGGTGTTGTATAGATTTGGCGTTGGGGGGACTTATTCAATTCCCGATCGCAATTTCCAGATTTTAAGACCCAAATTTTCAGCAGGATTAGCGGGACGGCCCGATCGGTTGCAATTCATCCAAATGCTGACAGAGGGTTTTCGCAAAGAGACTCCCGCTGGCATAGTCCTGCACATAGTCCTTCGGGGTTTGGGCTTGGGCAGCGGCCTCTTCCATCAGCTTGTCAATCTGCTCATTCAGCGCCTCCGCAATCTTGCGATCGAGGGCTTGGATTTCCTCCGGGGTAACGTATTGCGCCGCCTTCTCCAGCACAAACTCCTGTAGCCGATTCAGTAAAGCATGGCGAATATCCTCCCGCAGTGCCTTGAGGTTCAGCAACCGCGTCACTTGGTACTGAGCTTGTAGCCCCACCTGCTTGGCAATCTCCGTCATGGATAACCCCTTGCAGTGGAATAATTGCAGGGCTTGCAGAAAATAGGCCGATTTGGGCGCTTTTAGCCGAGTGGTGCGATCGGCCACGACCTGCTGCATGGCCGCCTGTAGGCTCGTGGTAAAGCCTTGGCGATAGACCTGCAAAAATTGCCGCGCACCGCTTTCCTCCTCCGGCGGCTTATCAGCAATGCGATCGGCCAGGGTGAAATTCTCTCCTTCGTCCAGCGAACTGGTTTTCAAGGATCCACCCTTCGCCCAAACGCGATATTGTCGGATGCGATCGGCAATCATCCGCAACTGTCGCAGCACCGCCGCCGGGGTCAGGTCAAGCTGTTCGGTTTGCAACCACTGCGCCATCTCCTGCAATTGCTCATCTGTCGGTTGGGGACAGGAGCCCTTCACCCCCGCTTGCCGTTGTTGCAGGCGATCGCGGCGATAGACGGCATGGTAGCTTTCCAAGATTCGCTGGGCCTGTTGGATTTCCCCCGGTGTCAACGGCTGATAGGACGACAGAATATGTTCTAGCTTTTTGGGCGTGGTGTCGTTGAGGATGGCCCAATCGCTCAGGAGATAGACCCCGCATTCTAATAGGAAGCGATTCAGTTCCCGGTGGTGCTTCACCAAGCGCACCGTCCAAGTGCTGAGGCTGCCCCGACGCGGATCGAAACTCTCTAGAATCTGTTTGGACAGCGGTTTGTAGGCCCGAGGCTGGGTGCTGCCATCATCATCCAACACAAAGGGAAACAAATCGGTACGCCGAAACCCATGGTTCTCACCAAACTGCATTTCCAGTTGAATGCAAACCTGCTCAATTTGGTTGGAGATGAACGATCGGAGGCTGAGTTCTGCCAGTTGGCTACCTTGCCCAGATTGGGCAGATTCCCCAGATTGGCTAGCTTGGCCCGTCGAGCCTGCATCCTGCATCCAATCCATCAGTTGTTGTTGGATAGACAGGTTATTCACGGAATCTGTAATCTCAGGAAAGTGCGACAGGATAAACGCCTTCACCGCTGGCAATTCTTGGGCACGGCTGCGACCCGTATTGTCCAGTTTGACGAGTTTCCAATAACGAGAAGCAGTACTCATATCTCTGTGCGATCGTCCCAATGTTTGAAGTGCTGTTGCCAATGGTTTACTTCGATTAAGTTTGATTATTTTTAATGAACCTTACCTGTAAATAACTGGGTACTTGGAAGGTCTGAAGCAGACGGATACCAAGGTCGTGACTGAATGGGTCGATTCTAACTTGCCTCATTCTTAGATTAGGCATGATTTGGAAAGTCTGCCAAGCACATAGAAGCCTACCAGCACCTAAGCCAGTAGGCTTATTGGGCTGAGGTATAGCAATTTGCAATTGTAGAGCTTGCAAAAAAGGAATATCTGACTACAAAATTTCTGGCAAAAGTTGGTCAATACTTAAACTAGGATAGTTTTAGCTAAATTGAATTCTCTTAGCGCTATGAACGCTCACCAGTTTCAACGCCATCCAGTTTGGGAGCGACTCAATCAAGGCCGCCAAGCCAAGGCGGCTAAAGGGGGATATGCAGGGTATGGTGCGCCCGCCTTTGGTCAGCAGTCGATCGATGGTGAACTTGTCGAAAATCCCAATGAACAAGAAATTATCGAACTGATTCGCCGTCACCATAAATCCGGTAAGTCCCTGCAACAAATTGCCGATTGGTTAAACAGCAAAGGGTACACCACAAAACGTGGACAACAGTGGCGGCGAGTCTCTGTGAAGCGAGTTTTAGACCGTTTATACGGTAGAACGCCCCGGCTATCTGGCGAAGAGACTCCTCTGGATGAAGACTGATTGATTGTATTCATCTGATGGCATTCACCTAATTGCCAGGGCTGCGATTAATAACAGCTATCAAAATACTCACATACCGCCGACGTTGACAGAACATACATTTACAGAATAAAAGTACTACTGACCTCGATCGAGTAATCACAGTTTTAGAGGATCCAGGATTTCTAACGGGGGATGGTGATCGGAGGTGTAGGCATCAGTCGATCGAGTCTAGTCGATCGGTTTTAGCCGATAATATCCAGAGCCTTTTATGGATGACTGGCCATGCACACCTTTTGGCAATCCTTTACGCTACAGACCCTGCCGCTCTATCAGTGGCGGTCTTCTAGCTACCTCTACCAACTGGTGGGACTCCTGCAAGCTTGGCGATCGGGGAGTTGGCTCTTGCAGCAGGGAGATCTGATCGCCTTGGGGCTGTTGGGCGTCCTCTTCGGCCTTGCACCCTATGTCTCCACCACCCTGATTTCTGTTTTCCTAGTGGCCTGCATTGGCTTTTGGGCGCTGCTAACGATTTCTGACCCGCGTGAAAAAACGGGTTGGGGCTTCACGCCGATTCACCTGACGTTGCTGCTGTATTGGGGGATCTCCGTCATTGCGACAGGGTTGTCCCCCGTCCGCATGGCCGCGATCGAAGGCTTAGCTAAACTGACACTCTATTTACTGACCTTTGTGGTGATGGCGCGGGTGCTGCGAATTCCTCGCCTGCGATCGTGGTTGATTGGGATTTACCTGCACACAGCGCTCCTCGTTAGTTGCTACGGCATTCGTCAGTGGATTTTTGGTGCACCGCCCCTCGCCACTTGGTCGGATCCCGAATCGGAAATGGGTAACTTTACCCGCGTCTACAGTTTTTTGGGCAATCCCAACCTACTGGCGAGCTATCTAATCCCAGCAGTCGCCTACAGTCTCATGGCTATTTTTGTCTGGCGCGGTAAATTACCCAAAGCCCTCGCCGCTGTCATGGCGATCGTCAATACCCTGTCCCTAGTCTTTACCTTTAGCCGAGGCGGCTGGATCGGTCTAGTGCTCTCCCTGATTGTCATGGGTTTGCTTGTGGGATTTTGGCTGAATCTCTACCGCAAAAAGTGGGTGTTGCCTGCGGTTCTGGGCGGTATGGGTGGTTTTATTTTGCTGAGTGTGCTGTTTGTTCCGCCCGTGCGATCGCGGGTCATGAGCATGTTCATCGGTCGGGGCGATAGCAGTAATAACTTCCGGCTGAATGTGTGGACTTCAGTGGTGGAAATGATCAAGGCTCGTCCGATTTTGGGCATTGGGCCGGGAAATGACGCCTTCAACAAAATCTATCCCCTCTATGCTCGATCGCGGTTTACGGCGCTGAGTGCCTATTCCATCCCGTTAGAAATTTGCGTAGAAACGGGCTTGATTGGTCTGTTCAGCTTCCTGTGGTTTCTGTCGGTGACCTTTACCCAAGGTGTTGTGCAACTGCGACGGTTGCGGGATAGCTTGAATACCGATGGCTTCTGGTTGATTGGAGCCGTGGGCAGCATGGTGGGGCTGCTGGGGCAAGGGCTGGTGGATACGGTGTGGTATCGTCCCCAGGTCAATATGCTGTGGTGGTTGGCGGTCGCCATTATTGCCAGCTTTTATACCGCCCAGTCCGTCGCCACTTCAGATTCAACCCCAGATCCAACCCCAGATCTAACCTGGAATGAAATTAAACCGGGCCAACGTGCTTTTGCGGCCAGTATGTTTGGTGATGACTTGTCCCTTGAAGGGACTAGCGAGGGACCCAGTGGTGATGACCGATCGTAGACTCAGCCCGATCGCCCCAAACATCCGTCTGCGTCATAATTTGCTGACGAATTCCAGGAATATCTACGGATTCAACTGAGATTCAATTTATACAGTCTTTATAAATATCCCAGCGGTCGTATCTGGGTTAGCCGGATTGCTTGGTTAGCTAGAACACCTACGATCGCTGGTTTTTTAGTTTTTGATCCCCATCGTGTTGGGTTAATCGTCAATATCGGTTGCACCTTAGTCATATTTTCACAGTGACAGTTCGCCCCAGTCTCCGTGAAATCTTTTAATCTGGGGAAAAAGCGTTCGGTGTTATCTATGTCCCGTGCTCGCCTGGATGAAGCTGCCATTGTCCAAATGGCCCAGAAGTTGCTCTATGAGCAAGCGATGATTACTTTGGATGGCCAATGGATTGGTGCGGTGGCAGCCATTCCCAAACAATCTCGTAAGCAACCAGTTCAGCCAGAACTCAACTACGGAGAAATTTTTATTCGGGACAATGTGCCGGTCATGGCGTATTTTCTGACTCAGGGGAAATATGAGCCGGTGCGCCATTTTTTGCTGACCTGTCTGCGCTTGCAGAGCCAAGAAATTCAAACCCGTGGTATTTTTCCCACCAGTTTTTTGGAACAGGATGGCCACGTTGTTGCAGATTATGGCCAGCGGGCGATCGGTCGGGTTGTGTCTGTAGATGCGACGTTGTGGTGGGTGATTTTAGCCTACATGTATGTGCGAGCCAGCGGCGATCGGGATTTTGCGAGTCAGGCCAGTGTTCAGAGCGGGATTCAGCAATTTCTGGATCTTATTTTGCGGCCTTCGTTTCGCAAAGCGCCTACGCTGTATGTTCCGGATGGTGCCTTCATGATCGATCGTCCGTTGGATGTTTGGGGTGCACCCTTGGAAATTCAGGTGTTGCTCTATGGAGCGTTGCACAGTGCGGCGGGGTTGATGCAAATTGGCTCAGAATCCATCCACTCCCAAGCCTCTGGTACTCAAGATCCGAATCAGCGTGCTAAATCAAAATCCTATTTATTCCAAACGCCGCACTCCGTTCACCACTGTTTGGAATATGCCCATCGATTACGACAGTATCTGCTCAAGCATTACTGGGTCACGAGTAAAACGGTGCAGGTTCTCAGACGCCGACCCACAGAGCAATATGGGGTGGAAATTCAGAATGAATATAATATTCACACTGAAACGATTCCCCACTGGTTGCAGGATTGGATGGGGCCTCGGGGGGGATATTTGATTGGGAATATTCGGACGGGGCGTCCTGATTTTCGCTTTTTCACCTTGGGAAATTGTCTCGGTGCAATTTTCGATGTCATTTCGGTCAAACAACAGCAGGCACTCTTCCGCTTGGTGGTGCAAAACCAACATGATTTAGTCGCCCACATGCCCCTACGAATTTGTCATCCTCCCCTTGTTGAGGAAGATTGGCGCAATAAAACAGGCTACGATCGCAAAAACTTGCCTTGGTGCTATCACAATGCGGGGCATTGGCCTTGTTTGATGTGGTTTTTGGCAATGGCGATGTTGCGTCGGCACCACCCGGAGGATTTGGCGATCGAGGTGCGGCAGTTATTAGAGGTGAGTTATCAACTGATGCTGCGGCAGTTACCCCAACAGAAGTGGGCAGAATACTTCGATGGCCCAACCGGGAATTGGATCGGGCAACAGGCTCGAATCAATCAAACTTGGACGATCGTGGGCTTTTTACTGATGCACCATTTGCTGCGGGTGAACGGCCAAGATGCCCATTTGCTGGATGTGCATTACGACACGAAGTTGTAATGACATGTAATGACAGCTGGAATAGTCGCTGAAATTGCAATCGATGTGTGAATCATTCCAAAATCGATCTCCTTTTCATCAGGAGAGGGGATCGAAACTTAGTTTGACAGGGATGGGTGGGAAGCATATAAGCACCATATCGCCCCGGGGTTCCATCCCGTGGGTAACGTTCATACTGGGTTCCATACCCGATGCCATCTGCTCTCCAAAGCATGCCCCACTTCCTACGGCTTCAAAGGTTGGTGCGACTGGCAGAATGCGTGGTTAGACTGCCCATCTTTCGGGCACCCTATGAGGGGAAACCCTGTTTGATGCGGATCAATTCTCTCCGCCAAAACTATGACACTCTCAGCCACCACTACGGCCCACTCATTCCCAAAAGTTTCGGGTTACAGGCTCGTCGAGCAGCTTTATTTAGGAAGCCGTACAGCAGTCTACCGAGCGGTGCAAACAGCAACTCAGAAGCCCGTGGTCATTAAGGTGCTGCGGCGGGAACATCCGAGTTTTGGTGAGTTGGTGCAGTTTCGCAATCAATATACGATCGCTAAAAACCTGCCCATCCCTGGCATTGTCCAACCCTTAAACCTAGAACCCCTAGGCAATGGCTACGGACTAGTGATGGAAGATTGGGGTGGCGTGTCTTTAGGCAAGTATATTGAGCAGCAGGCGTTGGAACTGACAGAGGTGCTAGAGATCGCTCTGCGACTGGCGGATATCCTGCATGATCTGAGTCAACATCGGGTCGTGCATAAAGATATCAAACCCGCGAATATTCTGATTCAACCGCAGTCAAAACAGATTAAGTTAATTGATTTTAGCATCGCCTCTCTGCTACCCAGGGAAACCCAAGCAATTCAAAGCGTTAATATTCTGGAAGGAACGCTGGCTTATCTGGCTCCAGAGCAAACTGGACGAATGAATCGCGGTATCGATTATCGGGCTGATTTCTATGCGTTGGGCGTAACGCTGTATCAACTGTTGACAGGGACGTTGCCGTTTTTTTCGCATGATCCGTTGGCGTTAATGCATTGTCATATTGCTAAAACCCCGGTTCCTGTGGATCAGGTCAATCCCGCTGTGCCTGTGATGGTTGCGGCGATCGTGCATAAACTCATGGCAAAAAATGCCGAAGATCGCTATCAAAGTGCCTTGGGTCTCAAGCATGATTTGGAACAGTGTTTGACCCAATGGCAAACTCATGGCGAAATTGTCGAATTTGAGTTGGGACAGTATGACTTAAGCGATCGCTTCTTGATTCCCGAAAAACTCTACGGTCGAGAACAAGAAGTCGCGCAGTTATTAGCAGCCTTTGAGCGAGTTACGGATGGCACATCAGAACTGATGCTGGTGGCGGGATTTTCGGGGATTGGTAAAACCGCTGTGGTGAATGAAGTCCACAAACCCATCGTTCGGCAACGCGGTTATTTCATTAAAGGTAAGTTTGACCAGTTTAATCGCAACATTCCTCTTTCTGCCTTTGTGCAAGCCCTGCGGGATTTGATGGGTCAGTTACTGTCAGAATCTGATGCCCAATTAGCCCAATGGAAAGCTCAAATTCTCGAAGCTGTGGGAGAAAATGGGCAGGTTTTGATTGACGTGATTCCAGAATTAGAACTGATTATTGGTCAGCAACCGATCGCCCCAGAACTCTCAGGAAGTGCTGCTCAAAATCGGTTTAATCTATTATTTCAAAAATTTATTGAAGTTTTTACGACCGCAGCACACCCTCTGGTGGTATTCCTCGATGACTTGCAGTGGACAGATTCGGCTTCCCTGCAGTTAATCAAGTTATTGATGAGTAAAAATCGTTATTTACTAATGTTGGGAGCCTATCGAGATAACGAAGTCTCACCCGTCCATCCGTTTATTTTAACCGTAGACGAAATCAGAAAAGCCAACGCGATTGTCAACACGATTACCCTGGCACCGCTCGATGTGACGGATACCAACCATCTGGTTGCGGATACCTTGAAGTGTTCCAGGGAACTGGCACAACCCTTGACTGAACTCATCGATCGCAAAACCCAGGGCAATCCTTTTTTTGCCACCCAATTTCTGAAAGCCTTACATGAAGATGGACTGATTACATTTAACCGGGATTGCCGCTATTGGAAGTGCGATATTGCTGCAGTGAATGCACGATCGCTCAGCGACGATGTGGTAGATTTCATGGCATTGCAATTGCAGAAATTGCCAGAATCGACCCAGACTGTTTTGAAGTTAGCTGCTTGTATCGGTAACCAGTTTGATTTAGAAACCTTGGCGATCGTTTCAGAACAATCAGCAACCGATGTGGCAACTGCCTTATGGAAGGCTCTACAAGAGGGGTTAATTCTACCCACCAGTCAGATTTACAAGTTCTTCCAGGGAGACCAGGCTGAGGGGACATCCAGTGCCAATCCGAGCTATCGATTTTTGCACGATCGTGTCCAACAAGCAGCCTATTCTTTTATTCCAGAAGTTGAACGGGCAACGGCTCATTACCAAATCGGGCAATTGTTACGAAAACAGCTATCCCCGACTGAGCAAGAAGAACGCCTCTTTGAACTGGTCAACCACCTCAATTACGGGAGTTTGCACCTCAGAGATTGCGCTGAGCAGGATACGATCGTTCACCTCAATCTCGCCGCCGGACAGAAAGCCAGAGCCGCGACTGCCTATCAAGCGGCCCACCGCTATGCCCAAATCGGTATCAATCTGCTCGGCCAAGATCGCTGGCAATATCGTCACGAGCAAACCTTAGCACTCCATGAATTAGCAGCTGAAGCGGCTTACTTAGAGGGTGAATTTGGGCAGATGGAGCAATGGATCGAAGCGGTTTTGACCAACACCCGTATCCCGCGCGAGCAAGCCACGGTTTATCGGATTAGAATCCAAGCATTTGTTTCTCAAAACAACTTTACCGCCGCGATCGCCACCGGAAGAGTTGCCCTACAACAGTTCAATATCCATTTACCCGAACAACCCACTCCCGATTATATTCAGCAGGAATTTCAATCGGTACTGGCCTTGATTGGCGATCGTCCCATTGAAACCTTGTTTGATTTGCCCAAAATGCAAGATGCAGATCAAATTGCCATTCTGGGCCTTGCAACGAGCTTGATTCCAGTTTGTTACATGAGTAACTCACCCCTATTTCCAGTTGTGATTGCTCTGACAGTCAAGCGATCGATCGAGTTTGGCAATGCGGCATTTTCCTGCATGAGTTATTCTGCCTACGGTATTTTGCTCATTATGGTGGCACAGGAGATCGAACTCGCAACTTGCTTTGGTCGCCTTGCCCATCGCCTTGCCCAAGAACCAGAAGCGAAAAAATTTCTGTCTAACAGTTTGATTCCAATCGGTTTATTTATTCATCACCGTACATCCCATATCCAGGGAACACTGCCCATGTTCCAAACTGGATACCAAGTTGGTATCGAAACGGGAGCCTTAGAAGATGCGGGATACAACGCAGAAAAATTCTGCTGGCACGCATGGTGGTGTGGTTATCCTTTGCCTGAACTTGAGACACAAATCCGCACCTATCACCAACAACTGCTCAATCTGAGTCAAGTCGCAACGGCTAGCTATTGTGCCGTTTACTTGGAAATGCTGTTGAGCCTACTTGGACAGCCGGAGGCTCAGGTTTTGGCGAGTGAGCATGCGCAAATTATTGAGCAGAAAAAAGCTCAAAATGATTTACTTTGGGTTTACACATACTATTTGGATCGGTGCCTCGTCAATTTCATCTTAGGAGATACGACTCAGGCGGAACAAGCTGCAATCCAAGCCAGAATCTATTTCAGGGCAGGCATTGGGACACTCGGTGAAGTGAATTTTTATTTCTATGATTCGCTGATTACTTTGGCTCATCTCTCAACCGATCCCTCTCAGCGAGATTTGCAATTACAACAAGTTCGAGAGAATCAAGCTCAGCTCCAGCAGTGGGCGCACCATGCCCCGATGAATTACTTACACAAGTGGCAATTAGTTGAGGCGGAATGCCTACGAGTAACAAACAATGGTTTAAAGGGTGAGCGGTTAGAAGCGATCGATCTCTACGATCTCGCCATTGCCGGAGCCACAGAAAATGGGTATATCCAGGAAGCTGCCTTAGCTCAGGAACTCGCGGCTAAATTCTACCTGGCTTGGGGGAAAGCAAAATTTGCCGCAGTTCATCTGCAAGAAGCCTACTATGGCTATGCTTATTGGGGAGCCCAAGCTAAAGTGGCTGATCTAGAGCAACGTTACCCAGACTTACTTCATCCCATTCTCAACAGCGCTCAGAATTTCAACTCGATCGAAACCTTAGCCACAATCGCCTCAACTGATTTCTCCATCCATACCTCCACGCACGCCAGTCGCTCATCCACTAGCAGCGTGAATACCAAGCTCGACTTTGAAACGATTCTCAAAGCCTCCCAGAGTCTTTCGGGTACGATGCAACTGGATCAGTTACTCCATCAACTCAGCCAGATTATTCTGCAACATTCTGGGGCCGATCGCTGTGCTTTAATCTTACCGAATGCAGAAGGAGCGTGGGAAGTGCAAGCGATCGCCACACCGGAAGAAACGCAGCTTTGCCATGCGCTCCTACAGAATCATTCTGATCTCCCTACCAAACTGATTTACTATGTCAAAAACACCCAAGAAACGGTGATTATTGATGACTGCAAAACTAAACTTCCAGTCATTGATGAATATCTAAATCAGCATACTCCAAAGAGTATTTTGTGCTTGCCAATTCTGAATCAAGGAAATTTAACTGGCATTTTATATCTTCAGAATCAGTTGACTCGTGGCGTCTTTACCCGCGATCGTATTGCAACCCTACAACTCTTGACCAGCCAAGCGGCAATCTCCCTCGAAAATGCTCGACTCTATCAACAGGTTGCTGCCCATTCTCACACATTGGAAGCAGAAGTCGATCGCAAAACCCACGCACTCCATGAACAAAACCAAGCCTTAGAACAAACCTTGCACCAACTCCAGCACATGCAAGCCCAACTCATTCATGCTGAAAAGATGTCATCCTTAGGTCAAATGGTCGCTGGGATTGCCCATGAAATTAATAACCCCATCAACTTCATTAAGGGAAATATTACCTATACCCAATCTTATTTGGCAGACTTAGTGAGTTTACTAAACCTCTATCAGCAGGAATATCCCCAACCCACCGCCGCGATCGCAGCCAAGCGCGAAGAGATTGACCTCGATTTTCTGGTGCAAGATCTCTCAAGCATTCTTGATTCGATGAAAATAGGGAGCGATCGCATCCGCCAAATTGTTTTAAGTCTGCGGAATTTTGCTCGATTAGACGAAGCGGATCTCAAAACGGTGAATCTTCACGAGGGGATTGAAAATACACTATTGATCGTGCAGCACCGCTGCCAGGGTTCTAACCAAGAGCCTGTAATTCAAGTAGTCAAAGACTATGGCACCCTCCCGGCTGTGACCTGCTATCCCAGCCAACTCAATCAAGTGTTTCTACATCTCCTGAATAATGCGATCGATGCAATTCGAGAAAATTCCACACTCGATAGCATCCCCGAAATTAGAATTCGTACCCGTGTTACTCAAACTGGGCAAGTTAGTATTCAAATTGCCAACACCCATAGTTTCATTCCAGAGGCGATTCAAACTCAAATTTTTAATCCCTTTTTTACAACTAAGCCGATTGGTCAGGGAGCAGGATTAGGACTCTCAGTCAGTTATGCGATTGTCCAGAAACATCAGGGGACGTTGACCGTGAGATCGCAACCAGAAGTAGGCACAGAATTCCAGATAGAAATCGCCCAGAGCGTGCAGCCGGTTATTGCGTGAAGGTAAGCACATGGTGCGATCGTGGGAAGGATGCAAACATCAACCCCCTCACCAGATGGAAAGGGGGTGACTGTTTATGCAAAGGTTCCCAAGCTAACGAGAGACAATCTTACACAAGATCCACAATTTCAGATGGCAATCCTAACAGACTGTTGTTGTATCCTTACTTACCAGAGAATCATCGTGTTGTAATGTTCTCGGATGTAGGATTTCAACGACTGCGGCTGAATGTGGGGATAGCGATCGTTCATTACATGCTCTAGCTTTCCTTTCCCGGAGACTAAAGTATAGTGAGACTGTTGAGAGAGATAATCCCGCATCGATCGGGCAATTTCCCGTTTCTGTTCAATCCAGCGTTGTAACTCTGCCACACTACCCAAATTCCGCTCTGCTAAAACTTGAATCGTATTGGCTTCAAATAGCGTTTTCAGTGCCTTCATCGTAACTGTATCACCAGCGACTTCCAGAGCTGTATTTGCTAAGTCTTCATCGAGTACGGCCTCTGCGGTGTAGGCAGCCACATCATGGATGGTGGTCGTATCAAAGGCGGTGTTGCCATCGCCCCAATACTTAAACAATCCCTTGTGTAAATCAAACACTACCCCAAAGGGACTAAACAAGGACTCTGTGAGAATCCCATTTAGGATCAGCGTGTGGGACAACTTACGATTTCCCTGGAGGGCTTGGTAGATAGCTTTTCGGAAGTTCAAACTGTAGTTGTCGCCCCAATCTAACTTGCGATAATCCACTGAAAAATCAGATGGAATGAATCGCTTGACCCCTGCGGCCTCTGCGGCTTTAATCAGGTTCATCTGCCCGTTGACAACCACATCCGCATCTCCGTTGACGACGGAAACCACGGTTTCAATCCCATGGCAGACGGTGGCTAAACTTTCTGGAACCAGCAGATCCCCATGCACTAACTGCACACCCATTTTTTGTAAGTGCAGCAATTTTTCTTGGCTGTGGGGGTTACTGGCAGTATGTTCCCGAACGAGGGCTTTGACAGCCAAATTGTCTTTTTGTGCGAGGGCTTTACCGATTTCATAGCCCACCATGCCTGTGGCACCGACTAACAGGACTGGTAACTTCGCAGCCATAGCTATAATCCTCAATTGCACAGAACAGATTGCAGCAAATCAATTGAAATAGATCCCATAGAAGAGTCCCACGATCGTCCATTCCACCATCATTCAAGAAACACTAATCAAGGCTTTTCCGATTAAGACTTGTCCGTCAAAAGATACTACTGACACCCCATGGTGAGCTATCAGGAGGTTATCTCTGCATGGGATCTGATCTAGATGAAATCTGGTCTAGATCTAAAGCGAGCCCTAATGAGTCCAGCCTTGATTAGTATCGGATGTCTCGCATGGAGTCATTGTGAGAATGATCGATGGGACAATCATCTTTCCTGTACTATCGTGCAATCAATTTTTCGGGGATCGCAATCTGTCAGTCTTTCTTGCCATTAGTCGATCGAACTTCATGAAGTTCTTCAACAACGGGTTAAGTCCTGCTGCATTTGCAAGGATTTCATGACGTTTTGGAAGAAGCTGTTAACGGGTAGTGGGCTTGTAGATATACGATCGCAGCCTCTCGATCTGTAATCACGCCATCCAACGTTGCTGCTTGTAGCGTTTCTAAAATTTCCTTAAAGAGTTTTCCAGGTTTATAGCCCAAGGTTTTCAAATCATGCCCTGTGAGGAAGGGGGTGATCGCGGCTAGTTGGGTTAAGTAATGCCAAATTGTCCGGCGGAGTGTTCGCGAACCTCGTACAGCCACTAAGGACAGCATCGGTAAATCGTAGGGCTTTAGTCGTTGGTAAATTTGGCTAGCCCGATCGCACTGGGGCAACTGTTGGGTTAATTGCATTTCCACAGCGGCCAATTGCTTTAAACGATCGATGGAATCTATGGCCAATTGCAAGTTCTGTGCAACGGTCTGCCGTACAGCCGTGGTGAGGTGGATTGTCTCAGTTGCTTCAGGATTGGCAACCGCATCGATCGCTTGATCCCCAAGGGTGGACTCTGGCTCAATCGCTGCGATGAGTAATTCCAACAGCATTTGCCACGGCTGGAGATGACTTTCTCGATCGAACTGTTGTAGCCACCATTCCATCAAGCGTAACTGTTGCCATAGATTTGATGTTAACGCTAGTGTTGGATAAATGCAGCGTAACGCATCCAATTCCGCTAATTTGCAGACAGCCAACCGCCAATACTTAGCCTGGAGAATATACTTGAGTTCTGCTTTTAGCCGCGTTTGTAAGGCCGGGGCGATGACCTTCCCGTTTTGGGTCTCGCGCACCTGATCATAAATGCCGCTAGCGATCGCATGGCGAATATACCTTTCCGTTTGGGCATCAAACTCAAATCCCAACCGCGCTGCAAAGCGAACTCCCCGATAGATGCGTGTTGGATCTTCGATAAAACTGTTGGGATGCAACACCCTTACACATTTCGCCCGCAAATCCAGTACACCCCCAAAGAAATCGAGCATTTCCCCGGCCCGAGGATTCGTTAGCCGCAACGCCAAGGCATTCATTGTAAAATCCCGGCGATAGAGATCCTGCTGAATCGAACTGGCTTCCACCTCGGGATTGGCCGCTGGGTAGGGATAAAACTCCGTGCGGGCCGTGGCAATGTCAATCCACAGGGAATCCAATACGGGATCCTTATGCCACGTCAAAGCCGCTGTCTGAAATTTGCCATGAACTTCGAGCTTGGCTTCCGGATACAACTGCTGCAACGCCTTGGCTAGCTCCACCCCGGCCCCGGCCTCCGCCGATCGGTGATAGCCATCCACCACTAAATCCAAATCGGTCAACAGCACCGGCTGTCCCGCTTCCGACAGCATCAGATCCCGCACCCCACCACCAACGAGATACAAATGCCAGCCCCGTTCCTCCGCCTGCTGGGCCGCGATCGATAAAATCGCCTTGAGCGGGTCAATTAACCGATTCAAAGAGGGCACTACAGCATGGCGCGGTGGCAGCAATATTTCCGATCGATCTGGACTACTAGACTGCGATCGGGAAGCTAGCGGATCCGGACGACTGTGATCTTGGCGACTGTGATCTTGGCGACCATGATCCTGCCGATGTAACTGCCTTAGCACATCTGTCCGCGTGACAATGCCCACCAGTTTCCCCGCCTCCAGCACCGGCAATCGACCAATGTCATAGGTCACCATCAGATCTTCAATATCTTGCAGGGAAGTATCCGGGGCGATCGTATGTAGGTTCGTTGTCATGTAGCCCTTGACCTTCGCATGGCTGAACCCATGGTGGAAGGCAATGTCCAAATCGCGTCGGGAAATTACCCCCACCAGTTTCCCTGCCTCATCCATCACCGACAGTCCGGAATGACCATAGCGCAACAAAATCCGTTGGGCTTCAGCTATCGTCGTTTCTGGCAAAATCGTGCGCACTGGGGAAGACATCAGTTCCCTGGCCGTCGGAGCCGGGGGAATCTGCACCCGAAACTCAGCCAGTAACTGCGCCAAAATTTTGGGATAGTCCCCTTCCCGTAGGTTCAAGGCTGCTGCTTTGCCATGGCCCCCTCCGCCCCAGGGTTTGAATAACTGGTTGAGATCGGTTCCGGCAATCCGCGATCGACCAATTACGGACATCTTGCCGCAGGATGTCCCGGTTGGATCCTCTCCACAGCCATAACGGTGGGCCAGTAGGATTCCATCGACATCCGTCAGATCGACCAAATGGGAAATTAACGTAGATAGACCAGGGACAAATTCCGCCGTCTCCAGCACGACCCAAGCCAGGGAATGGCCATGGATGATTTCCGTCTGTAATCGCTCTAGTGCCTCCCCTAGAAGGATTTGTAACTGAGGAGAGAGCCCCGGTTCTAAATACTCGCTAATCACTGATAGGTTCGCGCCTTGGGTCATCAGCCAGGTCAGCGCTGCGGCATCCCGTGGGCTGGTATGGTCAAAGGTTAGCGAGCCGGTATCAACATGGATCCCTAGGGCCAACACGGTGGCATCTAGGGTATTGATCACGTAACCTGCCTGCTGCAACTGCTCCGTGATCAGGGTTGTAGTTGCGCCCAAGTCCTCGACAAATTTCTCCTGAGCAAAAATATCGCAGTCCGCATCGGGGTGATGGTCATAGATTGCGATCGGCACGGGCAAGTCCAACCATTCCGCCGTTTTACCGAGCCGATCGCGGTTTTGGGTGTCCACAATGCTGATCGATCGAATTTGCTCCGCTGGTACCGATCGCCGTTCAATCAGGGGATATTCGTCGCGATAGAGCGCCAAAAAGTCCCGTACGGCTGGATGTGCGCCCCCTGCCAGCACAATCCGGGATCCCGGTCGTAGGCGTGCCAACCCAACGGCTGCTCCCAGCGTGTCGAAATCTGCGGTCGTATGGCATAGAATCAAATCCATTTTTCTGATACGGTACTGTCATGGGTAGATCGCGCAGCGCAACCCTGCGATCGTGCATGGGATCGTGCCGCAACGGATCTAAAATTTTAATCAACGCTGTCTTGGGAGAAAAAAATGACGATTCTGTTCCAACTGCTGCTGACCATTCTGGTTCTATTTTCCTTCGCAATGGCTGTTTATGTTCCTGTTGCCTATGCATCTCCCCAAAACTGGGATCAGTCGAAGCGGCTGATTTTCCTGGGGTCTATTGCTTGGGCAGGATTGGTCATCGCTGTAGGTGTTCTCAATTTCCTGGTTGCCTAAAGTCTTTATCATCCAATTTTTAAGATCCTCTGGGAGCGTTTTGGGTTCGGTGGCGATCGTCTCAAACAGTCACAATCCACGCTCCTTTAATTTTTTGAAATTCCCCCTTAAAATTACACAGACCTCGTTTCCTCGATCGAGATAAGACTTTAGATAGAGAAAACTTCAGTGGTCATCCCATATCACTAAATGTAGCTTTCAATGGGGCTGGAAGCTACAGATATTTGCTACGGTTCGGATTTAATGTGTTCCCCACTTACTCGCGGTAGAATTGACAAATGGCTACTTTTGAAGGAACCTTTGCCCATGCAGGGGCTTATCGCTTTGCGATCATTATTGGACGGTTTAACGATTTAGTCACTATTAAGTTGCTGGAGGGCTGTCAAGACTGCCTGAAGCGCCACGGCGTGGATGTTGATCCCCAGGGTACTCAAGTGGATTACATCTGGGCTCCCGGTTGTTTTGAGTTGCCTTTATTAGCACGTCAGGTGGCAGGTTCGGGTCGCTATGATGCTGTGGTCTGTATTGGTGCAGTGATTCGGGGCGGCACCCCTCACTTTGATTACGTGGCGTCTGAAGTGTCCAAGGGCGTTGCGGCGGCAGCGTTCCAAACGGGTGTTCCGATTATCTTTGGGGTGCTGACCACAGATAATATGCAGCAAGCCCTAGAAAGAGCTGGGATTAAGAGCAACAAGGGCTGGGAGTTTGGTATGAGTGCGCTGGAGATGGCTAGTCTCATGCACCAACTGCGGGAAGCGGGTTGCACCAACGGTCAAGGTGCCGCGATCGTGGGTTCTCCTACAATGCAGACTTTGCCTGTGTCAGTAGCAGACAGCTAGGGGTGGGGCCGATGGTGGAGTCGATCGATGGCGTCTCGTCATCTTGAATATTGGCTCTGAGCTAGCGCTGATTGGGGGGAGAATACCTCGCGATCAGCGCTAGCTCAGCGTTTCAATGGTTGAAGCCTAAGCTTTTGTTATGGCTGAGGTTCTGCTGACTCAGCCGATTCCTCACCAGGCTGGGATATACTTTTTTCGTTGTTGAGAGAATCAGGCTCTCCCGGGCGGGAGACTTCAGAATCAGGTTGGCTCTTGGGTTGGCTAGGAGTCACTTCAGGCGCAGTATTGACCGGCTCAGCAGAATTGGTTGCGATCACCGGAGAATTCTGCTCTGAAACGGTTTCTGTAACTGGAGCTTCGATCGAGGCAATGACAGTTGCTGGTGGGTCGATGGCACCAGATTCAACAACTTCGACGGTAGCCTCCACCGCTGTGACCTGAACTTCAACGATCGTTGCAGGTTCGCTTAAGACCTCAACGGTTGTGTCGGCAGCGGTCTCAGCTGTGGCTTCCAGGGTGATTTCGACGGAGTCTTGGGGTTGGGCAGCCGGACTGGAGTCTGTTCCGATCGGGGCTAGCTCGACGGGCACGGACTCTACGACTGGCACTTCAGAGACAGCTTCAGGCGCAAGCTGAGGGAAATCGGATTCGATCGCTTCCCCAGAACTGACCTCCACGGCGATCGCGTCTACCGCTGGCAAGGATGAGACAGAGGGGCTAGAGGGTGTTGTGGGTTCGATTGACGGATTGATGCTTTCCGGATTCATCTCCGCCGATTCCACAGGCATGACTTCGACAGTTGCAACTTCAGCTTCAGAGTGCAACTCAGAAACAGGTTCTGCGAAGGGGGGCTGGGTTTGCGTTGGCTCGATGGGGGATTCCAGGGAATCTAATGGCGCATCTAACTCCCTGTCTAATGGCTCAGTCGAGAAAGCTTGCAAGGGTTCCTGGGCTGCCGTATCAGGCATCCGGATTTCCTCTAACGGCTGCTCTATTTCTAATTTTTGTGGCTCAAACACTTCCTCATTGAAAACAGCCGGGATTTCCTGTGGCAATTCCAACGGCTGGAGCGGCTGCAATTCACGCACCTGCTCTTCCACGGTAATGTTGATCGGCATGCGCACCGGTTGCAGTTCTTCGATCCAGCAGGCCGCGATCGGCATGGTGCGTTCCAAATCTTCCAACGGTCGGGGAATCACCATCACGGCGTGCAATTCACCCACCCGATCGGCCTCGACCATGCCAATTTCGATCGCGGCGGCCACATTCGACATCGAACCCCGAACGATCGCGGTACAGAGTCCGGCTCCGGTGGTGTGATAGGCCGAAAAGGTTACATCCGCTGACTTCAGCATGGCATCTGCCGCGGCCACCAATGCCGGAAAGCCTCGCGTTTCGATCAGCCCCACGGCCTGATCGCGAAACCGATTATTCTCCCGCCCTTCCACCAATTCCGCCAACCGACTCCCGATCGGCAAGACTTCCTCCAAATTCGGCATGGGCCGGGGAATAATTGCCGAGGATGTTTTTTGGCCAAACTGCGCCGCCAGCTCTTCCCCCGTCTGAATGGCCAAGCGAATATCCGACGTTCTGCCCCGTACGACTGCCGTACAGTAGCCACTGCCAATTTGCTCGTACCCCACTAACGTCACCGCAGAGGACTTCAGCATCATGTCTGCAATGCCCACGATCGCTGGGAAGCTCTGGGCTGAAATGAGCCCAAGCGCCAGATCGGAATAGGGATCGTCAGAACGAGTACGATACATAAAAGTCTTGAATGGGGTTCGTTGCTATTCTATCGTTTCCAGTTCCAGCTACCCCGCTTCACAGGGTTTAATCCAGTAATGCTTCTGTTTTGGAAAACTCATTGTGGAGAGAAAGGAAATTGAGCCTAGAACATTGAAAGTTGATACCTTGCATTCTCCTATTTTGGATCTTCTTCTATTGCAGATGTTCCGCATAGCCATTGCTGTAGTTCTTCTGGAACGAGTTGAATGTGTTGTTGTTGCATTTCTACTAGGGTTTTCCAGCGCGCGATCGCGGTTTCGCTAGTCTCTTGGCCATCATGCTCACACCAAGCAACTTCGCCTTGTTCATAGAGGGTTCGATCGACGAATTCTGCATCGTAGACAAATACGATTTCATGGCCTAGTTGGCCGTTGTAGAGAAAGCGATTTTCCAACACGCCTAGGAGTTGAATATTCCGGATTGCTTGACCTGTTTCTTCTAAAATTTCTCGAGCGATCGCTTCTTGACTAGATTCACCAAACTCAATCCCACCCCCCAACGGGCGGCAAAAATAACGTTGTTTAACTGGATCAAATCCTTCGGATACTAAAATCCGCTGGCCATTGCGAAAGAGACAGATAGCGATCGGGCGAATGCGGGAAGTTCTCATAGGTTTTAAAGAGAGTGTTTCAGAGAAACTCTGCTTAACTTCGGTTGAGTTCTACCCAATTTCGGAGTTTTTGGGGAAGATAGGTCAACTTTTGCTACGAATATCAAATGAGTCTCGACCTTCACAACTGAGCTTGCAATTCTTCTAAGGCTTGTAAACTACTGATCTTGTAAACTGCTGACACGCTGCAAGGGACGTTGCTGAGGTCACGTCTGTTTCCATAGCTGCAACAGTTTGACAATATTGGCGGATTAAGGCAGTCGGAATTGTATGCTCGGGCAATGGCACCATGAGTTCCGATCGAGTATTGCTGACAACCCAAAGAAACGGAAACTGCTAAAGACTCGGTTGAAGACTATCCGAAAAATCAGCTTATCGTCCCATCATTTTGCCAAGCATTTGGTTCACGTAGGCTTGACCGTAAACCTGCTTAGGGGGTTTAGGGACTAAGGCGTCTGTAGCATTTTCTGGATTAGTGGACGGATTTGGTGGAACGTTAGGCTGGGCGTTGTGTGGAACATTCGGCTGAACATTTGGCTGTCCCGAATAGGTACCCGGCGGTGTAAACCCATTGGGCGCTCCGATCGAAGCTCCAGTCCCATACCCCCCCTGCATTTCCGTGTCCGAAAGATCAGACTCACTGTAATTGCCAGTGCTGTAATTGCCAGTGTTGTAATTGCCAGTGTTGTGATTGTCGTTCGAACCACGGTTCTGCCAGACTTGGCCTGTCGCGTGGGTGGGCTGAGGATGGGCACTAATCGGTGACGGATCACCATCATTCAACCAGGAATTCGTTTCCGTAGAGGTGGCGGGGGGAGTGGAATAGGACGAAAAAAACTGAGTCGAATTGGGATGATTCGGCTGAGGATGAGCGCTCGAGGGAGGAGCCGTTGGATCAGCAAAGGGGCTGGCCGTCGAGGGATTCGGCTGACTGGGATAGGGGGGGAACGGCGCAGAGTGGGGCCGATCGCTCCAAGGGTTGGTTTCAAAGGGTTCAAAATTCTGATCCGGCATAGATACCCGGCAGGTGGTTTCACCCGCTGGATTATCCGTCGGATCCCAGGGATTCGGGTCACAGGGTTGCCACGGCTGGCCAGAATTATCCGTTACGCCCCGAGGATTTTGGGAGATCGGATCTTGCGGTAAAGAACTACCTTGTCCAGAGGCTGAAGCGGTCGGTGTAGCGGAAGCTTCAGGGGTTCCCCAAGGATCGGAAAAGTCTAAATTTTGGGATGCTGTAGAAGTTGATTTTGACCCGCCACTAGATGGGCTATAAAACCCGTTACTGAGATCCTGTTGACTGAAAGAATGGCTTTCGGGACGCTGGTAAACATTTGCTGAGGTACTTTCCAGCTCAGCGTCATTCATGGGGATTCCATTCAGCAAGGCATCTAAATCCGTTTGACGACTACGATCGCCGACGATCGTCCCTGCTTCCAGAATCGCGCCTGCATTCACCGTAGAATCGAGTACCGTTACCGCAGACCCCAGACAAGCCCGTGCCCCAACGGACACGTCCCCAATCAGCAAAACCCCTGCCCCTAAATTTGCACCTTCGTTAATCGTGATGGTGCCATGGGAGGCATGGATAACTGAACCCAGACCAATACAAACCCCAGAGCGGATGATAATCCGACTCCCTGGATCAGCTTGCAACAAAACACCCGGCGCGATCGCAGCCCCCGGATGAACCACTACATCACCGCTAACGCAGTACTGCGTCGTATTAATCGGTTCAAAGTGGAGGGACTGCGGAAACATCGCGATAGGCTCAAAATGAAGGAACTACTTCCTAGGATTAAGGAACTATTTCCCAGGTTTTTGGATAACAGCTTCCAGGACTCGGCGCTTGGAACCATCGGTACCCACGATGCGGATATACATGCCAGCATAGTCAGCTAACAAGGCTTCTACATTCGCGATCGCACCGGATTCGTTGCTCACTTGGACAACCCCTGCCGTTTGCCAGGAATTGATCCGGAAACGACGTTGGTCGGCATATTCCAATGTAATCTTGTGACCAGCCCGCACCAATTGGCGAATCTGATCCACAGCCTGGACACTCAAGTTCCCAGCGGCAACAGGTGCGCTGGCTGCCGGAGCGCTGTAGCTAGCTCCATAGCTGGCGCTGCTAGTCGCTGCGGGCGCTTTTGCACCGGGACGATGGACAACCACTTCAGCCAAGCGCTTCTTCGCACGGGTATCAACTCCAATCAGGCGAATGTAGTCATTGCTGTGTTGCGCAATAAAGCTACTCACCGCATTGGCAATTTCACCCGCACTGCGGCCTTGGATAGGGGGAACCGTCGTCCAAGAAGAAGCCCGATAGCGGCGCTGATCCGCATATTCCAAACCAATGACTGCACCTTGATTCAGCAATTGCTGAATTTGGCCGGTTAGGTCCCCACTGGTTGCAGGAGCAGAGAGACTAGATGCACTAGAGAAACCGTTAGAAGATGCAGAAGGACTCACCGTGGTCTGTCCGTTGGGACGTTGGACGATCGCTTCCATCAGCCGCTTCTTCGCAACGGGATCAACCCCAACTAGGCGAACATAATTGCCCGCATGCTGACTGAGCATACGATTGAGTTCTGCCATTACGCCGGATTCCCCAGAGGCTTGGATAAATCCAGCACTTTGCCAAGAGGAGGTTTGGAACTGCCGCTTATTCGCGTATTCCACAGAGAACTTGCCACCCCGACCCAACACTTGCCGGACTTGAGCCGCAAGGGAACCATCCACCGTTGCTGCCGCAGGTTTGTGACCATTGGAACTGTAGCTGGGGGCTTTGGAACCGTAGCTAGGGGCTGCTGCATAGCCGTTGCTCGAAGCTGCACCACTAAAGGTCAAGGGTGCATCTTCTGGGCGTTGGATAATTTTTTCCATCACCCGTTTCTTGGCTTTGGCATCAATCCCGATCAACCGGACATATTCTCCGGCATGATCGGCCAAACAGGATTGCAGTTCCCCCAGCACGGCAGATTCTGCAGTCGCCTGAATGGGAGAACAGCTTTTCCATCCACCGTTCTGGAACTGACGCTTGTTAGCGTGCTCGGTGCCGATGCGGTAGCCCTGCGCCAAGAGTTGACGCACGTGATCCACCACTTCCGCTACTGGACTTTTAGACTGATAGGTAGTAGCCATGTCGTTTTTAATCGGAAGGATACAAGCAGTGTCTTCGGCGCAGTGATAGCCCGATCGCAGCGCTTCGTTAATCCCAATCACATGCTTAGCGAAGTGCTTGTCCTGCTCCTGCACATCTGGCAGGCGATCGGCTTGCTGCTGGTTGGTAATGATTGACCCAGAGGGAACATATTTCCCTGGCGGAATCTCCACATCTTGGATCAGGCAGTGCATCATCACGATCGAACCCGCGCCTACCCGTGCGTTAAACACCGTAGACCGAAAGCCAATGAAGCAGTGATCGCCAATGTAGGCGGGTCCATGCACCAAGGCCATATGGGTGATGGATGAGTTGCTCCCGATCCAAACCGAATAGGATTCACCGTCGTCTCCCATCACACGACCTTGATCGAGGCCGTGAACGACCACCCCATCCTGCAAATTGGTATTGTGACCAATGTGGAACGGCGTCCCTTCATCTGCCCGTACGGAGGTTCCAGGTGCAATCAGCACGTTTTCCCCAACCCGTACATCTCCAATCAAGTTCGAAAAGACATGCACGTAGGCAGATTCATGAATTTTAGGTTCCGCTAGGGTGCGTGACCAGGGAGTCGGCGGAGCCGCAAAAGAAGCTTGGGCTACCATAAAATTTTTCTCCCTGCTGCAATGCAAAAACACCGGAAGGACAGGGTAAGTCAGCTCCGGCGCTATTTCACACAGGAATTCCCGTTGTGAATTACCCGTGAATTACCACTGGGTGCCTTTGTCGTAGAGTCGTTGATTCTCAACGGTGACGGTATCAATAATGGCCACTACAGCGGCATCGATCGGACGATCGCGATGACCTTCAACGTTGCGAGAACCACTCCCTCGACTAATGAGCACCCACTCACCTACCCCAGCTCCTACTTTGTCAGCCGCAACTTCGTAGACCGGCAATGGACTACCTTCTTCATCTAAAAGCTGCACTAAGAGAAACTTAACGCCCCCTAAGTTAGGCTCTTTTTGCGTACTGACAACGGTGCCGCGAACTTTGGCGATTTGCATTACGGCATTACGGACGGTTCAGGGGACGGATACCACTTACGCTCTCACGAAAGGGTTCCACCGCCTCGGTGTAGCGAATGGGTAGAACGTATTCCAGGTTTTCGTGGGGACGAGCGATGATGTGGGTAGACAGTACTTGACCGCCGTTCACTCGCTTGACGTTCTCAATCCCAGCAGCAACCGAAGCTTGCACTTCAGAGACATCACCGCGAACAATCACGGTTACACGGCCAGAACCAATCTTTTCATAGCCAACCAGGGTCACGCGAGCCGCTTTCACCATTGCGTCTGCGGCTTCCACCACGGCGGGGAAACCCAAGGTTTCAATCATTCCAACTGCAATAGCCATCGTAATAACTCCCTTCCAATCAGTTCGTAATCGGCACCGAGGTGCTTACTGCGGTGACAAAATCCCACGGGAAGAACCACGATTTTGAATTTTGTCTTAAGTTTCAATCTTGCTCCTATTAAGAATAGATGGGTGGGAACCCCTTGGCAATATAAAGTTCGATGATAGTTGTAAATCTCGTGCATTAAATCCGCTGATTAATTTCCTTGCTTGGATCACACTCGATCGTCTGGGTTGACGGTAAGGCATCTGTTAAGTAGCCCCCAAGTCCAGACAGCAACCTGTACCCATGCAATTGTCCAAAGCGATCTGCGCTCCAGTTTCGCGAGTAGGTCTGTACGTCACTTCATATAATGCCTTTGTCAAAAGCCTCTATAAAATTGCCTATTAATTGCCGCTGAAACTGCCCGAAATAGCCTGCTATTGTCTCCCCAAGGGCATATGGCGGAGCCGTCCTCGACAGCTCTTCAGTGACCTAGGTAAATAGCAATCGATCGGGGTAAATCAATAGAATAAAAGTTATAGTCTTGATAAGATTTTTGTCTAAGTTTCAGGAAAGCCATCTCCAGCGAACTTTCCGCCTCTATCTAGCCTGCCTGAACCGTTTTGACGTTTTACTTTCGCATGGGCAGGCGGTAAGGTGATGGTTAGATCTATCACGTTCTGACGACTGAACGTATTTGGTTAGTTCAATGGTTAGAACGGTTCATTTTTGCTCTCTGCATGGCTTCCCTTGATTGTTTACCTTGAAGGCTTGCGGCAGGGCTTTTTAACCAACTGAAGAAATAACGACTCGCCAAGGGCAGTTAGATGCATCAATTTCTCATTGAGACCAGCTGGCTGATTCCAATTTATGGACTGATCGGCGCATTACTTACCCTGCCCTGGTCTACGGGGATTATTCGAACTACAGGGCAACGACCCGCCGCCTACATTAACATTGTCTCAACGCTCATTGCCTGTTTTCATGGGCTAGTGGTCTTTAATGCTGTTTGGGATCAGCCGCCTCAGCAGTTGGTGCTGCCCTGGTTTCAGGCCGCTGATTTTAATTTAACGTTCAATATCAATTTGGACTCCATTAGTGTGGGGGCGATGGAAACTATCACCCTGCTGAGTCTTTTAGCCCAAATCTACGGAATGGGTTACCTCGAAAAGGATTGGGCCTTGGGGCGCTTCTACAGTTTAATGGGCTTTTTCGAATCCGCCATGAGTGGGTTGGTAATCAGTGATTCGCTTTTCCTGACCTATGCTTTGTTGGAAATGTTGACGCTGTCCACCTACCTGTTGGTCGGGTTTTGGTATGCCCAGCCCTTGGTTGTGACCGCTGCTCGAGATGCCTTTTTGACGAAGCGGGTGGGTGATGTTTTATTGCTGATGGGCGTTGTCAGTCTTGCGGTCTTTTCTGGCAGCCTCAACTTTGAGGATATTTATCGCTGGTCTGAGAATTCAGGTCTGACTCCGATCGCCGCTGGAGCCTTAGGTCTGGCTCTGATGGCAGGGCCCACCGGGAAATGTGCCCAGTTCCCTCTGCACCTCTGGTTGGATGAAGCCATGGAAGGCCCTAACCCGGCATCAATTCTACGAAACTCCGTAGTGGTGGGCTGCGGAGCCTATGTGTTGGTTAAGCTGCAACCGGTGCTCACGATGTCGCCTGTGACTCAAGTTGCGTTGTTAACCCTAGGAACCATGACCGCGATCGGGGCTTCTCTGGTTGCCCTGGCGCAAATTGACATCAAACGGGCGGTTGCCCACTCTACCAGTGCCTTTCTAGGCTTGGTCTTTATTGCAGTGGGAATGCAATGGACGGACTTCGCACTGATTCTGCTGTTCACCCATGCGATCGCCAAAGCTTTACTCTTCATGAGTATTGGTTCCATTATTGCCACCACCAGTTGCCAAGATATTACTGAACTGGGGGGACTAGCCCGTAAAATGCCCGCAACGACCCTTGCATTTGGGGTGGGTTCCCTGGGGCTGATGGGATTGTTTCCGCTGGCAACGTATTGGGCCATGTTGCGAGGGATTGAAACCTTTTGGAATGACAGTGTTTGGATTGTGGGCGTCATTTTGACCGTGAACGTGCTCACTACGGTTAACTTGGTGCGGGTCTTTCGTCTGGTCTTTCTGGGAGAGGTTCGCCCCAAAACCCGCCGTGCACCGGAGGTTCCTTGGTCCATGGCAGTCCCCATGGTGACTTTGAGCGTGGCGACCCTACTGTTGCCCTTGGTGATGCAGAAGCTAGAACTCTTACCCGATCCGAGCGACGTGAACTATGGTGCGGCTGGCTTGCTGACTGTTTCGGGGCTGTTGGGAATCGCGATCGGCAGCAGCCTTAAGCTGGAACATGCTTGGATGCGATCGATTCAAGCCCCTGTGCGGTTTTTACAGGATTTATTGGCCTACGACTTTTATGTCGATAAGTTCTACAAAATCACAGTGGTATGGGCAGTGAGTACCTTATCCCAGTTCACGTCTTGGTTTGATAAATATATTGTTGATGGGGTTGTCAATTTGGTGGGATTGGCCTCCATTTTTGGGGGAGAGAGCTTGAAATACAGTGCTTCAGGACGATCTCAGGCTTACATGCTCACAATTCTGTTAGGGGTGGCCTTGATTGGTGTTTTTCTCTCTTGGTCCAAGATTACCTTGACCGGATGGACTGTACTGGGTCTATAACCGCCCCATCCTGGCTTTAGCCAATTTGGCTGCTTTTTCTAAATCTTCTCAACGACTGATTCATGTTCGCTTTCTCAGGTTCCCGCCCATGCTAAGTGCACTCATCTGGATTCCCATTCTCGGGGCAATCATTGTCAGCTTACTTCCCTTAGAGAGCAAACAATCGCGGTGGGTGACCCTAGCCATCAGCCTAATGCCCTGTCTTGTGTCGGGAGTGTTGATGGGACAGTTTAATCCTGCCTTGGCGGATTTACAGTTCCTGGAAAACCTCCCTTGGCTGGAAGATTTAGGGCTGTCCTATCGGCTGGGTCTGGATGGATTGTCCTTGCTGTTGGTCATTCTGAATGCGTTACTCACGGTAGTGGCAGTTTACGTCACTCCTGCGGATATCCTACGGGCTAGGCTGTACTACCCCCTCGTACTGTTGATTAATGCTGGGGTGGCAGGAGCGTTTCTGTCCCATAACTTGTTGCTGTTCTTCCTGTTCTATGAGCTCGAACTGATTCCGCTGTACCTGCTGATTAGTATTTGGGGGGGCGAACGGCGGGCCTATGCAGGAACTAAGTTTTTGATTTACACCGCCATTTCTGGAATTTTGGTTTTGGCAGGATTTTTAGGGCTAACCTGGTTGGGCCATGCCCCATCCTTTGAATACAACCCGCTCGTTAGCCAAGGTTTACCCATGACCGCCCAGTTGTTGCTGTTGGGCGCAATCATTGTCGGCTTTGGCATCAAAATTCCCCTGTTTCCCTTCCACACGTGGCTGCCGGATGCTCACGTGGAAGCCTCGACGCCCATTTCTGTCTTATTAGCCGGGGTCTTGCTGAAACTGGGAACCTATGGGTTACTACGGTTTGGTTTGGGACTGTTCCCCGAAGCTTGGGCGGTGCTGGCCCCGTATTTGGCTTGGTGGGCAGTTGTGAGCGTACTATTTGGCGCATTAGCCGCGATCGCCCAAACCGATATGAAAAAAATGGTGGCCTATAGCTCGATCGGGCACATGGGGTTTGTTTTACTTGCTGCTGCCGCTGCAACCCCGGTGGCCCTAATTGGTACAGTTTTTCAAATGGTGGCCCATGGTCTGATTTCTGGCCTACTCTTTGTCCTAGTGGGGGTTGTTTACAAAAAAACGAAGACCCGCGACATCATGGTTCTGAAAGGACTATTGAATCCGGAACGGGGCTTACCTTTAATCGGTAGCCTGATGGTGCTGGGGGTGATGGCGAGTGCTGGGATGCCGGGAATGGTGGGATTCATTTCGGAATTTCTAATTTTCCGAGGCAGCTTTGCGGATTACCCCGTCCAAACCTTGCTCTGCATGGTGGGTACAGGATTAACGGCTGTGTATTTTCTGCTGTTAGTCAACCGCACCTTTTTTGGGCGTCTACCGGAGGAATTTACCAATCTACCTGCGGTGTCATGGGGAGAAAGAATCCCTGGCATTATCCTAGGACTCATTATTGTGATTTTGGGGCTGCAACCGTCTTGGATGGTGCGGTGGACAGAGACGACAATTACTGCCATGGGCAACGATGCCACGATCGTCGCCAACAGAATTGCTTTGCCCAAAGCGGCTGCATTGTCCTCTCCCGACTCATTACTAATTGATTAACAGTTGGGCGCATTGATTGCATGGATTGGGGAATTTGGTATTCTCCAGACGCAATTTTTCAGTTTCAACACCTAACACACCCTTTTCTGTTTGCTATACCATGACCACCCTCATTTCCCCTACGACTCCCCATCCCTTTGAGGCCGTCATTCAACGGTTAGAACAGGGTCAATCGATGCTGCCGGATAGTCCCACAAATGTCATTGAAGTGGTGGGGATTTTGGAAAGCTATGGCCATGTGCTCAATGCTTACGAAATTAATCTGCGGTACATTGCCGATCAGCAATTCCTAGTGCTATTTCCCTTTTTCAAATACATGAATGGGGATGTCACTTGGCCGCGATTGCTGAAGCATTGGTGGCACGATCGGATTAATTATGAATTTTCCGAGTATTGCATGAAGGCGATGCTGTGGCATGGGGGCGGCGGATTAGATGCCTATTTGGATACCCCGGAATTTATTGAGCGGGCCAATCAGGCGATCGCGGCTAAAACGGCGGGGAATTTGATTGTTCAAGGCTTTAACAAGCTCTCCCCTGACTTCCTTCTAGAACAAGTGCGGCAAATGTGCTACTACCGTGCCTTGGGCCAATTTTGGGAAATTATGAGTCGGATGTTCTTGACCTTGGCCGATCGCTACTATCGAGGGGAAATTAAAACCATTCCCGATGTGGTTCACCACGTCAAAGACGGGTTGGTCGCCGATGCCGCCACACCCATCACCTACACCGTCAACATTAAGGGAAAACCCTACGACATCATTCCCAAATCTGTCGGGTTAACTTTTTTGGTGGATACGGCCATTCCCTATGTGGAGGCGGTGTTTTTCCGATCGCTGCCTTTTATGGGAACCCTCTCTTACAATGCTCAAGCCCAGCAGGTACCTGCTGAACAACGGGATTTTGTCTATGGAGCGTTGTATGCGGATCCCATTCCAGCGGGCGGTGCGGGGATTCCACCGACTCTGTTAGCCAAAGATATGATTCGTCACTTGCCGACCTATCTCTTGGATTACCACAAAACCTTTGGTCGCGGAGAAAGTGATCTGTCGGTGAAAGCCATTCAAAGCTTTCAAAAGTCGATGTTCTGTGTCACGAGTGCCGCAATCTTGGGCTTGGCTCCCCATCCTTGGGATACGACGGATCCGGCAGAACGGGCGACTAACCGGAAGCATTACGAAGCCTGGGTCGATCGTTTGGTGGAATCGGGGTCACGACTATCGCGGGTACAAGATTAAATTGAATGAAATTGAGCGCAGGATTTGAACGGGCAATTGTGGAGTGAGTTAGGGCAGGGCAAGGATTTATCCTGCCCTAGGCATTTTCAACAAACGCTACAATTGAGCTAGTTCAGTTGCCTCGTGCTGTGCTATGCCTTCCCCGCTACCTGGCATGAATCCTTTTCTCGAAGCACCAGAGCTATGGTCAGAATTCCATAGCCGGATGATTGTCGCGATCGCGGATGCGTTGGATGATGACCTGAGCCGGGATTATCGCGTCGCAGTGGAAAAGCGAGTTTATCTGGATCAGGGGGATGAGACGGTTTTAATGGGTATACCCGATGTCTCTGTGATGGATCCGCCCACGGTGAAGACTACAACGACTGCGGTGTTGGATACGCCGATTACGGTGGAAATCCCGTTAGAAGAAACGGTGCAGGAGCGGTATTTGGAAATTCGGGAAGTGGCAACGGGAAGAGTCGTCACCGTGATTGAACTACTATCCCCGAAGAATAAGCGATCTAAGATCGGACGAGAAGCTTATTTACAAAAGCGTCGTCAAATCATGATGAGCCAAACCCATTGGGTCGAGATTGATTTATTGCGAGGTGGCGAGGCGATGCCAATGACCAGGGCCGTTGAGTCAGATTATCGAATTTTGGTGAGTGCCAGTGAGCATCGGCCTAAAGCGCAATTGTATGCGTTTAACTTGCGCCAGGTCATTCCTGAAATTGCAATACCGCTCAATGCTAATGGCACCGTTACACTAGCGTTACAGCCCTTGTTGCATCGGGTATACGATAAGGCTCGGCTGGAATTAGCAATTGATTATCAGCAGTCCTTTTCTCCGAAGTTATCCGATGAAGATGCTGCCTGGATTTTGAGTCTTGTGAATCCTCATTAGGTGAGACCACTAGCAATGGGAGTAAGTGAAGATAGAGGTTTCTCAAATTGTCACAATCATCACCTTGGCCAAAATCGCTGGACAGATCGACGCAACCTTGCTTACTACTCAAGTTTAGCGGATACCGTTCTCACTGACTCGTGATGTCCTTGGTGTTCTCAGCGCGATCGCCTCGACAACCGCCTCAAGAGCGATCGCAGCGGCTTGAGACCCCAGGGTTCTGCTAAGAATCAGCACGATCCACTCACCATTTTTGCAAACCCCCAGTTTCTGATCTTTCAGTTTAAACCTGCTGTAAAATTGCCTCTATTGCTTGCTTTAAAGCTGGCAGATAGTTCACTACTACATTCCAGACAATATCAAGGTCAATATCTAAATATTGGTGTGCTAGAACGTTGCGAAAATCGCCAATAGTTCTCCAGTCAATTTCGGGGCGTATCGATTTCCACGCATCTGGTAGTCGTTGAGTTGACTCACATAGCGTTTGCAGATTTCGGATCACCGCATCCTGAGTTTTTAGATCTGCAAAAAAGGCTACTTTTCCTTCAGCCGTGTAAGTTTCGATCCGCTGAATACCGTCTCTAATGTGAATCAGATAAACACGGTTGTCTTTCATAGCGATCGCGCTTCCTTCAAGATGCGATCGCGGATGAAATAGTGCAAGGATTTTTCGGTCACAATATCCACCTTGCGCCCTAGTAATGCTTCTAAATCCTGAATGAGACCGACCGGAAACCAGGGACTCAATGGGTCGCCCAAATCCACCAATAAATCAACATCGCTATTGGGTTGGGCTTCTCCCCGAACAACGGAGCCAAAGATCCGCACATTTCTTGCACCGTGTTGAGTGGCAAGTTCTAGAATGCGATCTCGCTGCTCATGAAGAGTTGCTTCAATCTTGAGTGTTTCTGGTGTTTTCATCGACAATTCTAGAACTGTCAGAGCTTTGCTTCTTAAGTCTATACCAAGGTTCTACCCAAAGGCAGCCAGTTCGACCTCCACCTTGCAAGAATCCCGGTTTTTGATCTTGCAAGTGCGATCGCGGTTTCTCGAATTGTCACAATTATTACCTCCATCAAAGTCGCTAGACTGAGCAATGCCAGACTGCTTACTCTTCAAATTTAGCGGATAATGATCGCGCTGACTACACAGTATCCTTAGTGCTTTTAGCGCGGTGAAGTTGAATAGCACTATAAAAGAATCCTATAACTCCAACCACTCCTAAAAAGGCTATCCAGTCAAAATTACCATCCCCAGGCAATGAAGAACCTTGGGTACATTGCAATGAACCATTAAAATTTAAATTAGCTGGATTAGGTGGAGTTTTAGAAGCACTATTGCTTTCACAAATGATTCTTTCCTTATAGCCAGATGATTGATCATGAACCGTGCTTGTGTAACTCTTTAAACCATCTCTTTTAGGAGTAGCTGTTGAAACTGCTTGTACATTTTTTCCTGATCCGATAATTCTGGTTTCATAAAAATAGTTATTACTCTCTTTTATTCTTGCATAGGATGATAGACTCTCAATATTTGTAGCAAAGCTTTTTCCATTATTACTAAGCCCCCATTGATGAAGACTTATCCTATCAAGAACTTCTCTAGCTTCTATACCAGGGTATATATATCTGCTCCACAGAATAATTGATACAAAGGGTAATACGGCGCAGACTATAAGCTGAGCCTTTAATAGATTTAATTTTAAGGGAGAGGCATTAGTTTGCTTACGGTCAACAGTTCCTCTTGAACTGGAGGATTGAAGGATATTTGGAGACTGATTACTTCCAGTCAGTCTCAACTCTATGGCTTCTGCCTCATAAAGGCTGATTCCCAAATTATTCCGCAGAGAATCTAACTTTTTACGGATCACATAGTCATTAAGAGGAATCCCAACATTGATGTACTTGGCAACTTCAATTTCATACTCTTGCAATACTTCCGAATTGTGAGGTTCCTGTGCATCTACTTCAGGATCTTGAAAAACTTCAACTTGCTGGGGTTGACTTTTACTATGTTCGTTTTGTGACGCAACTTTTTCTTCAATCTGTCTGACTTCCTCATCTCGGAGTTCCAAAAGTTGTTGGAATCGTCGTAGCTCTTCGCGAGTCACCTCATTAACTGGAAACTCAAACTGAATGGAGTCTGAAAACACCTGCTTATACTGCTGGAGCTTCTTCAAATGGTCTTCAATTAAGGCTGCAATCCGATTTTCAATTGAAGCAACGTCTTCATCGCTGAGACGCAGAGTTTGTTGACGTTGCCGCAGTTCAGAGCGTTTCACTTGACTGAGAGGGTATTCCTGCTCCGTTGCATCCGCAAACGCTTGCTCGTAAAGTCGTAGATTGGCTTGATAGGTGTCAATCTGAGCCAAAATTGGCGCTTCAATGGCTTTGACATCAGCCTCATTCAACCCCAAAGTCTGCCAGGTCTGTCTCAACTGAGTCCGATTCGCTTCACCAGGCTGGCTTTTACGCTGTGTAGCACTCACAAAAGCCTCTTCGTATTGCTGTAACTTCTGGTGATAGGTTTCAATTTGAGCCGTAACTTTTGCCTCAACAGGAGCAACTTCAACATCACTTAGCCCCAGATTGACCTGCTGCTGTCGTAGTTCAGATCGCTTACTCTCATTCAGAGGATATTCTTGCTGGGTTGCTGCCAGAAATATCTGCTCATACTGCTGCAAGTTCCGCCGATAGGTTTCAACCTCAATGGTCACTTGAGCTTCGATCGTGCCAACAGCCGCATCACTCAGAGCTAGCTGCTGTTGCATTTGTTGTAAGCGAGAACGAGACGCTTCCCCCAGAGGATACTCTTGTCGTAAGGCTTCCGAACAAAACTGCTGGTAAGTTTCCAGGTTTTGCTGCTGTGTCTTGAAGTGAGCAGTGACCCTTGCCTCAATGGGGACGGTATCTTCATTTCTCAGTTCAAGGAGTTGCTGGAGTTGCTGAAGTTCTAGACGAGTACCATTATTAATCTCGCCATCTCGCTGCAAGACATCTGTAACGGTGCGCTCATATTGCTGGAGTTTTTGCTGAAAGTCTCTGCGATACGGCTCCAGAATTTCATCCTCTAATGCCTGGGCTACATCCACCGCAAGCCCTAACCGGACTCGCCAAGTATCTAAAATACTCCGGCTGACGATCGTCAATTCACCGCGCTTGCCACAACGAGCAACTTCCTTTTTATATCTTTCGTGCGGATCCCCTTGGGGTACCTGACACAACCGAATTTTGAAGCCTTCCCGGATAGCATAGATTTCCGGCCTCAAATCGGGCTTCACCTCACGTACTTTCCGGCTAGCATATTCATGCAGTTCATCAATCGAAACCACATCATCCTCATCCAGATCCGCTGCCCCTGTTTTAATTCCCTCAATCAGGAAACGGGTATACAGTGATAACTCTTCTCCCTCCTGGGCAAAGGAATACTGCGTAGAGCTAGAAGACGTTAAAATCGCCCGCCCTTCCCCCCCAAGTTGTGCCCGAATATCAACGGTACCGTCATCTTTTGCAGATAATCCTTCCGCAAACGCCCCACTGAAGCAGCTATCCAAAATCACCACCTGCCGTTTAGAGCGGCTGCGGCTCATATTGTCATGCACAAAGTTAGCGGATACAGCCGAAGACCGCACAAGATCGCCTTGCGGAGTTTTGCGGGTTTTGCTAGTTGCCAGATAGAGCCTCCCCGCATCATCTTTAATGCCATGTCCAGAGAAAAACAAGAGGACTAAATCATCCTTGTGCCGATGCACGAACAATGTTTCGATCGACTCCTCCATTGCCTGACGCTCTGGATTCTTGAGCAGCACAACATCTGACTCAGCAAATCCACCCATCTCTGGATGCAGCAATACTTCCTTCATCGCATCCAAATCCTTCACCGCCGCTGGGAGGTGATTTAACCCTGGCTCATACTCGCTCACACCAATTAGCAATGCGATCTTTGCCATGTGTTCCTTCCCTATGAAGCTAAAAACTTTTGAGCCGCCTCGATCGCGATCATCAACTCAGCTTGACTACTGGCTTTGACCTTCAATTTTTTGCCGTTGTCTTCCACCTCTAGCTCGATCGGCTTATTTCCTAAGCGATCTCCTAAAAAGCCTAAGAGCTTCTGAGCATTTTCTTTATTGACTTGGGCCGTCAGCAAGCCCACCAAAATCCCTCCTACAGATTTATTGCCAGCAGGAGGGTTTGGATCAAGAACACGATTAACGGTTTCTATTTCGTCCAGATCCTTCATTTGCGCTAGCAGGTTTTGGGCTTGTTCTTCAAGTTCTTCACTATCCAGATCTGGATCATTGAAGGCGATCGTGAACTGAATACTAGAGGGTCTAGACATATTAATAGGCATACATATTTGCTTAAGTTTTTACTCTATTGACTCAAATATTTCTGCTACATGCAACAAAAATCCCAGCTATTAATGGGGTGTTTTTACAAAAATTGACATGAGGTTGTGAGGGAATCGTCGTATTACCTAATTCAATCTCCTCAGCTAAATTTTATGGCTGGTACTGAGTCTCGTGGATCACCAAGAGGGGTCACTGAATAGGTTAATCGTGATTTCAGTGTGACCGGGAGGAATGGAAGTCAGGCAGCTGCGGACATCTTCGCCCGCCATTTCCACTTCACAGGCATGGCAGGATCCCATTAAGCAGCCCGTCGGAATTAAAACATCGGCCCGTTCCGCGACCTTCAGTAGCGATTCTCCTACCTCCGCTTCAACAGTGATATTGTCTGGGAGGAAATGAATGCGTACAGCCATAACACAAAAAATTAGGAAAGTGAGCAGAATGCTGATTTTGTCTAGGTTGTGGCCCACTCAAGTGTAATTGATGGGCTGCTGCTGGAATCTCGAGATAGCAGCAAATCTAAAGACAGTCTAAACGGAGCGCGGTTTCTGAAAAATCCCCTTTACTGTAAAGATTAAGGACAAACGGGTACGTTGCACCGAAAGGGTTAGGGATACAAAGCGCACAAAGGTTTGGCTTGTGCGCTTCTTTTTTTGTTGAAGATTTTTATTTTAGAAAGGGTTTTAGGTTCAGGTGAGGTTCGATCGCGTCAGCCAGACGATCGAGGTAAGCTTCCCGCTGTTCCCGGTAATTGGGCACCCCCGTGGGCAGCGATCGTAGTCCCCGTTGCAACCGTAGACGATTTAACCAAGCCCGTCGCCAGGAACCATTATCAAAAATGCCGTGCAGGTAGGTGCCCCAAATCGACTGGGTTTCATCCACTAAGCCGAGATTGGCATCATCAAACAACGCACTGACCTTATCTTGTTCCTCTTCAATCACCCGAGTGCGTCCTTGGTGGATTTCGTAGCCAATGACAGGTAGCCCCTCCTGGGGATAGTTGGATGTGACATTGCGTTGCCGCGCGATCTTTTGGCCCGCAATCACGGTTTTGAGTGGCAGTAACTTCAGCCCCGGGAATCGTCCTTCCTGCCCTTCTACCCCTTCCGGATCGGCCAAGACTCGCCCCATCATTTGGTATCCTCCGCAAATTCCCATCACCGTTCCGCCTGCTGCCACATATTCTTGAATTTGCTCAATCATGCCGGACTTGTGCAGAGCAATTAAATCGGGAATGGTGGTTTTTGAACCTGGTAGGATCACCGCATCGGGGTGGCCAAGGGTTCCTTTGAGTCCTACATAGCGAACAGTCACTGATGGCTCCGATTCCAGGGGATCGAAATCCGTGAAATTGGAAATGCGCGGCAACCGAATCACCGTAATATTAATGTCATTTTTGTTGGGACTTTGTCGTCGATCGAACAGGCTGAGGGAATCTTCAGCAGGAAACGCTTCTTCCAGCCAGGGAATGACCCCAACTACCGGAATGCCAGTCCGTTGTTCCAACCAGTCAATACCGGACTGTAACAACTCTCGATGACCTCGGAACTTATTGATCACAAACCCCGTAATGAGCTCTCGTTCATCAGGATCGAGCAGTTCTAATGTGCCAACAATATGGGCAAAGACCCCACCCCGATCGATATCTGCAACAAGTAATGTGGGGGCTTGAAGATACTTGGCCACCCGCATATTCGTCAGGTCGCGGTGTTTGAGGTTAATTTCCGCTGGACTGCCGGCCCCTTCGCAAACTAGAAAATCAAACTCTTCGGATAAGCGACGTAGGGATTCTTCGATCGCCTGCCACCCCGTGTCAAAAAATTGCTCATAATAATCCGCCGCACTGACTCGACCGACCGCTTTTCCTTTCAGGATAATTTGCGAGGTCATGTCTCCTTGAGGTTTGAGCAAAATGGGATTCATTTCCACCCAAGGATTGGTTCCCGCCGCCCAGGCTTGTACAGCTTGGGCATGGCCAATTTCCCCACCCCCTGCCGTGACATAGGAATTCAGTGCCATGTTTTGGCCTTTAAACGGGGCAACGCGCCAACCCCGTCGGGCTAAGATGCGGCATAGAGCCGTTGTAATGAGTGATTTGCCTGCGTGGGATGTGGTGCCCACAACCATGATGGCTTTCATGAACGCATCTCCGGGAAACTGTTAAGGTGGCAGACCGTCAGACCCTAGAAGGAATCAACGCCTTAAAAGGGAAGTCTCAGCCAGCGACTCACTGCATTGTATAGGCGATCGCGGAAAGTGGCTGATAGCTCTACTTTGCCCAAATTATGCCACTTGTCTACGAGTTGCCGCCCGAGGGGGGTGATCCGAAAACTATTGGTTAAACCTTGTCCATCGACTTCCCGTCGCAGCAGCCCTACTTGGATTAACCACAACAGTTCTGCTTCCACTAATAATTCCGTCATGGCTTTGCGCACATAGCCATGGTCAACCCCCGATCGTCCACTAATATCTGCAAGGTCAACACTTGTGATGACCATGGTTTGATACAGCGACAACCGAAAGGGTGCGCATCGAACGGCACGTTCCGCCCGATCGAGCGTCCGTTGGGGATAGCGCATGGAAGAGCGAGAAGTCGCAGTTACCATAAACCTAACTGAAATTAGATAAAGATTAATTTACATCGTAACCTGCTCCACCCCTATCTTGCTGCTCAATCCCCTTTCTCCAATACAGCATCCTTCCCCATGACGCTGCTTGGTTCTACACGACTCTGGCACTGCTGCGAAATAAATCTGGAACGGGTCACTCTGAAACGGGTCACTCTGGTCAAAATATTAACAGTTTCCGAACAATCCGCTAGACCAACAGAAGGGTCGTTTAGGATAGTCAACATCTCGGTTGCTTCCCCAAAGTATTGTTTGTTGTCAGGGCAAAATATAGGCCCGATGCGTTGGGTGAATGGTTCATTGGCTTTTGGTTGCTGTCACACAACTCAGTTTGTCGAGTTCTTTGTCAGGTTTGTGGTTTGAGCTATGACTGATTTACCACCGTCGGAAAATTCAACATCCAATCCGTTAGACAACGCTGATCTTCCACCTGAGATCGATCGTCATCGCTTGACATCCGATGAACTGATCGCCCTATTTCTGGCTTTGGTCGGTATTGGATCGATTTTTTTCTGGATTATTCAACAGAAACAGTCCCCGATCTATTTTTCAGCGCTGACCTCTGGCTCACCCTTTGCCAATGGAACTACGCCAAGGAGCGGAACGACTAATTCTTCAGAGGCCACCGCCAATTCAGCGAATCAACCCGCTAATCAAATCGCTGCTGCACCTAGCAATGCTATCTCTGCTGAAAATGCCAATGGCACGATCGGCTCTGTAGCGCCCTCGGCCCAACCTGCTCCCTCTGAAGTCAGCAGTGGAATGCTTACGACTCAAAAGCCAACGACTGGACTTCCCAATGGGGCAACGCCTAGCCCGATCGCTAGTCCAGCCCCCCAAGCGGTCAGCCAGCCCACAGCACCCAGCTTAGAAAACCCAGGTAAACCCAAAGCTTTTACGGATGTTCCCGAAAGCTTTTGGGCAAGACAGCCAATTTTGGCGCTCTCTAGTCGCGGAATTTTGGATGGCTTTAAGGATGGGAGTTTCCAACCCAATAAGCCGATTACCCGTGCCGAATTTGCAGGAATTTTAGGCAAAGCCTTTGAAAAGGCAAAAACTAAGCCAGCCATTCAATTTCAAGATGTTAAGTCAGATTATTGGGCGGCCACCGCGATCGATGAATCCATTCAAACGGGATTCATGACCGGATATCCCCAACAGCAATTTCAACCCGATCAACGAATTCCTCGGGTTCAAATGTTGGTCGCGATCGTCACAGGACTCGGCTTAACGAACTCCGGTGATCCCATCCAAGTGCTCTCTAAGTACAGTGACGTTCAGGCCGTTCCCAAGTGGGCGATTCCTAAAGTAGCTGCTGCTGAAGCTGCAGGATTGTTGGGAACCTCCCAAAATACTCTCACACCGAATCAACCTGCAACTCGGGCTGATGCGGCAACTTATATCTATCAAGCGCTTGTCAAGGAAGGCAAAATTAAACCGTAACCTTATCCATCGCAAGAGTCGTGCAATTTGAGACCTTTGCAATTACGCAAATAGTATTGGATACTCAGAAGCTCGAAGTCCTGTCTTTGCGATCGCTGCCTATTCTGCATCATCAGTCAAGAGGGCTAAGCCCCCTCAACTTACACTCGTCTTCGCTGCACAACAGTCAAAAGACCATAGACTAGCAACAGGTAGCCCGCAGCAAGCAGAGGAATTAGCACCGGAACACGATCGATCATGGCAGTACCTGGTATAACGTGTGGGAGAAGCAGCGGAAAGAGTCAGAAAGGAACCTGTAAGCAGGTATGCAAAGTTGAGCCAGTAGGCTTTTCCCGATGGCATATCTCCACGGCAAAAAAGCTGGCTACTATCTATACGTCACTAGAGTCAAAAATTCGCCAAACTGCAATAGCAACGTTGCTCAAAATGGACAGGACAAGCACTGCCTCGTTTTGAGATTACTATGGAGCACAGCAAACTGCTTCATAAAACTCCCCCTCGATCGAAAAGAAGCTTTAGGAATCAGCCCGCAACTCCAGTCACTGCTGTCAAGAGTCTTTCACCGCGAAACGGGTTGCTTCGCAAACTCTTTGATCGTTTCAGGACAATCCCACTGAAATCTTGGGGTGGCTTAAGAAACTGATATGTATCAATTTCTGCTGCAAAAACCTCGATCACAATAATTCTAGCCGTGACACTAGCCGTTTTAAGGTCGAAACCCGCTTTGACCTAAGCGCCCCTGCTGTCCTGATTTTTTCAGCCAGCTATGCAGTTGTTGAATGCTTTGAATCTAGCGTAGCACAAGCTTTTGGGGATTGTGGTGTTAACTGAGCCACAATTCAAAATTTTTAGATTTTTTTTTAGAAATTTTTTCCAAACTGACTCGCCCTATTCCATGGACTTGCCCCATCGCTTAGAATGGTTACAGAACCTGTAAAGTTTCTTAACCTTTAGCCATCACTGGTTCGCACTCATGACTTCCGTAGCCTCCCTTTTTGCCCCAGTTGAAGCCGATCTCTCTGTGATGACAGAGAACTTGAAGCAGTTGATTGGTGCGCAGCATCCAATTCTCTATGCGGCAGCGGAACATTTGTTTGGTGCAGGCGGAAAACGGGTGCGGCCCGCGATCGTGCTGCTAGTTGCCCGAGCAACTCGGGTCAATCAAGAGATTACGCAACGCCATCGTCGGTTAGCCGAGATCACGGAAATGATCCATACCGCGAGTCTAGTTCATGACGATGTGGTAGATGAGTCAGAATTGCGCCGAGGCATCCCCACCGTCCATGCGAATTTCGGGACTCGAATTGCGGTTCTTGCAGGGGACTTCCTGTTTGCTCAGTCTTCCTGGTACTTGGCCAACTTAGATAATCTGGAAGTGGTTAAGTTGCTCTCAGAAGTGATTAAAGACTTTGCCGAGGGAGAAATTCAGCAAGGGTTGAACCGCTTTGATACGGAGTTAGACCTTGATACCTATCTGCAAAAGAGCTATTACAAAACAGCGTCCCTCATTGCCAATAGTGCCAAGGCTGCTGCCATTTTGAGCGATCGCACCAGTGGAGAGGCAGAAAACTTTTATCACTATGGAAAGCATTGGGGCTTGGCCTTCCAAATTGTGGACGATATCCTAGACTTTACCGCTTCGACGGAAGGATTAGGTAAACCAGCAGGCTCCGATCTGCGTAGTGGCAACTTGACAGCTCCGGTGCTGTTTGCCATGGAACAAAAGCCCTATCTAAAAACGCTAATTGAGCGGGAATTTTCTGAAGAGGGCGATCTGGAGCAGGCGCTGGCATTGGTCAACGATAGTGATGGCATTGCCCGATCGCGGGAGTTAGCGCAATACAATGCCAAGGCTGCCATGGCTTATTTAAATGAGATTCCTGCATCGGAGTCGAAAGAGGCGTTGCTTAATCTCTGTGAGTTTGTACTCAGTCGCTTGTATTAGGAGCTGGTGGAGTTCTCTGGGCGATCGGGTAGGCGTTAGGCAGTAGGTTCAGATTAGCAATGGGCTCAGGTTGATCGAAGCTAGGTCAAGACCGTTTTATCAACCACACTGCCTGTCTGATCGATTTCATAGACGATCGGGATGCCCGTTGCCAGTTCTAAGTTGGTGATGGCTGATTCATCTAAACGATCGAGATACATGATGATCGATCGCAACGAGTTGCCATGGGCTGCTACTAGCACATTTTCGCCCTGGGTGAGGTGGGTCAGGATACGGGATTGAAAATAGGGTAGGGTGCGTTCCAGCGTGTCTTGCAAACTTTCGCCTGCGGGGGGGCGGGTGGCAAACGATCGCCGCCAAATGTTGACTTGCTCAGCCCCATATTTTTCCGTCGTTTTTGTTTTGTTTAAGCCCTGGAGATCACCGTAATACCGTTCATCCAATGCTGCACTGAGAAAAATCGGCAACTCGTCTACTGGATCACCTTCATACTGGTTCCAGCCATGCCAATCGGGGTCATCGGCTGTATGTTTGAGGATGGGACTTTTGCCCGCGCAAATTTCAGGATATTCCGTCAAGCAAATGACAGCGGTTTCGATCGCCCGAATCAGCAGGCTGGTGAAACAGACATCGATTTTATACTGACGAAGTTTATAGGCGGCTTGGGTCGCTTCCAACCGTCCCAGCTTGCTCAACGGCACATCCACCCAGCCCGTAAATTTATTGGCTGCGTTCCAGGTGCTTTGGCCGTGACGAATCAAAATTAAGGTTGCCATAGAAGTCCTCACCCTGCGATCGAAACATTACGATTGACCCTTTGCGATCGCATCATTCCCCACTCCATCATTGCTCCTCTAATCCTTAGGGATTTGCAAAGAAATAATATCCCCTCTTCATTCCCCTACCCTCCTACCCTTTTACTCTCCTACCCCTACCCAATTGGGATTTTATTGATGCGCTGTTCCCTTACCCCTCCAATCATTACCCTCAATTTAGAGCCTTTGCTGTTAGCCTGCTAACACTTGAGCAACTGTTAACTGCAATGCTGGCAGTAATGCAGAGACAATGCCTGAATCTTCAGTAAAAACATAATCGGTATAGCCGCCATCTTCAAAGACACAAACCGTGACTTGCTGGGCGATCGGGTCAACAATCCAATATTCCGCAATTTCCAGCACACAGTATTCCGCATGTTTCGATCGGTAATCCTCGGACTTGGTGGACTCGCTGACCACTTCAACGACTAATAGGGGAGACGGTTGATCGAGGGGAATGACCGCTTGGAGATCGGTCATTTCCTCATATTGCTGCACTGACATAATCATCAGATCAGGAATCCGGCAGGTATCCCAGCAGCGGCCTCGGGGAGATTGAACCCCCATCAAGCTTGCTAAGACAAGCCAAGGTGGTTGAGATCGAGCAATCTCAGCCTCTAATGCTCGGTCTAAGAAGCGAATAATTTTGCTATGTTTCGTCGATCCTAGAGACATCAGCTTGAGCTCCCCATCCACCAATTCGTAACGGTTATCTGTGCCATCGTGGTAGTTGAGAAAATCCTCCAGAGTGAGTTTTGGGGTTGAGGAACTTTTCCCTTGCACAGAAGAAGTTGTCATCGTCATGAACCAAGCCTCCAATACAGTACTGCTGAGTTATCAACGATAGGAGTTGCCCTGCTTTCAGTATGACAGGATTTTCGGTGACCCCAGGTTGAGACGGCAGTTTACAGTCTGAAAACATTGGGGTTCCCATCCCCGATCGGGCAAAACTATGTCAAGATCAGAAACTATTCTGCTGTTGACCTTCGGCTATAACGTATGGCTTTCTCATCGGTAACTCGCACCCTTGGCAAACTCCCTATTACTGGAGAACTGTTAAGCAAACTGGCGCAACAGCAGGTTCTCCATTTATCTGGGCTGGCACGACTACCCAAGGGGATTGTCAGTTCCACCTTGGCGCAAACGGCAAATCGGCCTCTCCTCGTTATCACTGCAACCCTCGAGGAAGCCGGACGCTGGACTGCCCAATTGGAAGCCATGGGTTGGCAAACGGTGCATTTCTATCCCACCTCCGAAACTTCGCCCTACGAGCCCTTTGACCCCGAAGCGGAAATGGTCTGGGGCCAGTTGCAGGTGATTGCGGATCTCGTTGCTCGCTCCACCGCGATCGCCAACAATCCCGAAACTGCAAACAGCGCCTCTCGGTTTGCGATCGTCACAACGGAACGGGCATTGCAACCCCACTTACCGCCTGTGGACGCCTTTACGCCTTATTGCATCAGTGTCGAAAAGGGTTCTGAAGTCAAATCGTCAATGCTGGGACGACAACTGGCACGATTGGGCTACGAGAAAGTTGCGCTGGTGGAAAGTGAAGGCCAATGGAGCCAACGGGGAGACATTATTGATGTGTTTCCAGTATCGGCGGAATTGCCCGTGCGCTTAGATTTATTCGGCGATGAACTAGAGCAACTGCGGGAATTTGATCCGGCTACACAACGATCGCTTGATCGCCTCGATCGCTTAGTTCTGACCCCTACGAGTTTTAGTCCAATCATTCAAACCGCGCTTTCCGATGAGCACTGTCGGTTATTGCAAACCTATCTGAATGAAGAAGATTGGGAACAGCTTGAGCAGGGAATTGCCATCGAAGGATTGCGCCGCTTTTTGGGACTTGCCTTTGAACAACCCGCTTCGTTACTGGATTATCTACCGGAAAGCACGATCATTGCCCTAGATGAAATGGAAATGGCTGCGGCCCATAGCGAACGCTGGTTTGAGCATGTTCAGGAACATTGGGACGAACTGGGTCAACCCGCTGCCATGCCTGCCACCCATCTCCATTTCACAGAGACGATCGCGCAAACGGAAATTTTCGATCGCATTTACCTGACTGAACTAGCTGAAGTCAACAGTGGCTTGAATCTTTCGAGTCGTCCGATTCCTGCGGTGCCCCACCAATTTGGGAAGCTCGCGGAAATTCTGCGGGGAGAACGGGAAAAAGGCTTTGCCATTTGGTTAGTTTCAGCCCAGCCCTCGCGATCGGTAGCGCTTTTGCAAGAACATGACTGTCCCGCCCAGTTTATTCCCAATCCGAAGGACTTTCCGGCGATCGATAAACTGATTACCTATCGCACGCCGATCGGGCTGAAATATTCCGGGTTGGCAGAACTGGAAGGCTTTATTTTGCCGACGTTTCGGGCGGTGGTGGTGACCGATCGGGAATTCTTTGGGCAACATACGCTAACCACGCCGACTTACATTCGCAAACGCCGACAGGCTACCTCTAAACAGGTTGATCCGAATAAATTGCAACCCAACGATTACGTGGTGCATAAAAACCATGGGATTGGGAAATTTATCAAACTAGAAAGCCTAACGATTAACGGAGAAACACGGGAATATCTAGTGCTGCAATACGCCGATGGCACACTCCGAGTAGCAGCAGATCAAGTCGGGGCATTATCGCGATTCCGGCCAGCGGGCGATCGTAAACCGGAATTGAATAAAATGTCCAGCAAAGCCTGGGAGAAAACCAAGAGCAAAGTCAAAAAAGCCATTAAAAAAGTGGCGGTGGACTTGCTGCAACTCTACGCTCAGCGTGCTCAACAACAGGGTTTTGCCTACCCGGATGATAGCCCGTGGCAATTGGAAATGGAGGAATCCTTCCCCTATCAACCCACACCGGATCAACTCAAAGCGGTGCAGGATGTCAAACAGGACATGGAAAGCGATCGACCGATGGATCGCTTAGTCTGCGGCGATGTCGGTTTTGGCAAAACGGAAGTGGCGATTCGGGCGATTTTCAAAGCGGTGACTTCCGGTAAACAGGTCGCACTCCTGGCCCCCACAACGATTTTGACCCAACAGCATTACCACACCTTGAAGGAACGGTTTGCGCCCTATCCGATCAAAATTGGTTTACTGAACCGATTTAAAACGACCAACGAGAAGAAGGATATTATCCAACGCATGGGCACAGGCGAGATGGATATCGTTGTTGGTACCCATCAGTTACTAGGGAAAAACGTTGGGTTTAGAGATTTAGGATTACTGGTAATTGATGAAGAACAACGGTTTGGTGTCAATCAAAAGGAAAAAATTAAATCACTACGAACTCAGATTGATGTCCTGACGCTGAGTGCAACACCGATTCCTAGAACCCTTTATATGTCACTGTCTGGGGTGCGGGAAATGAGTCTCATTACCACACCGCCGCCCTCCCGTCGTCCGATTAAAACCCATCTGTCTCCCTACGATCCGGAAATTATCCGATCGGCTCTGCGGCAGGAACTCGATCGAGGTGGCCAAATCTTTTACGTTGTGCCCCGAATCGAAGGCATTGAAGAAATTTCCGCTAAAATTCGCGACATGATTCCCAGTGCCCGCATCGCGATCGCCCATGGGCAAATGATGGATGCAGAATTGGAAGCGACGATGTTGGCCTTTAGCCAAGCGGAAGCCGATATTCTGGTATGTACGACGATCGTGGAATCGGGCTTGGATATTCCCCGCGTCAATACGATTTTGATTGAAGATGCCCAACTGTTTGGCTTGGCGCAGTTGTATCAGTTGCGGGGCCGCGTCGGACGGGCAGGCATTCAGGCCCATGCTTGGCTGTTCTATCCCCGTCAGAAGGAACTGACCGATACCGCACGCCAACGGCTGCGCGCACTTCAGGAATACACCCAACTGGGTTCGGGGTACCAGTTAGCCATGCGGGATATGGAAATTCGGGGGGTGGGTAACCTGCTGGGAGCGGAACAGTCCGGGCAAATGGACGCGATCGGCTTTGACCTGTATATGGAAATGCTGGATGAAGCGATTCGGGAAATCCGGGGTCAGGAAATTCCCAAGGTCGATGATACGCAGATTGACCTCAGCCTGACTGCCTTTATTCCTGCTGATTATATTGCTGATGCGGATCAAAAAATGGCGGCTTACCGAGCGGTTTCTGTGGCGGCGGACAAGAAGGAACTGACGGAAATTGCTGCCGATTGGGTCGATCGCTATGGGCAAATTCCTGTCGCGGCGCAGCAGTTATTGCGCGTTATGGAATTAAAACAAATTGCACGGCAATTGGGGTTCTCCCGTATCAAACCGGAAGGGAAACAACATGTTGTCCTGGAAACACCCATGGAAGAACCCGCTTGGAATTTATTGAAGGAGAATTTGCCGAATCATTTGCACAGCCGGTTTGTTTATCAACCGGGCAAAGTGACCGTGCGGGGGTTAGGAACCTTAAAAGCTGATCAGCAACTGGAGAATTTGACAACTTGGCTCAACCAGATGAAAGGGGCTTTGCCGACTGCTAGCAATGGGCTGGTTAGCAATGGGTCGGCTAGCAATGGGTCGGCTAGCAATGGGTCGATTCGTGCTAATTCGCTGGATGTATCACCTTAAATGAATGACTTGCAATAGACAAATGAGTCACCTTGGGAACCTCGTTGGAATTGCTTAATTAAAAATACGGAGTTCCCCTGACAAATCTCTTAACACCTCTGTTTCACGGGCATCTGTGATAGATGGTGAATAGATGTGAACGGCGTTTCCATTGTCCTCAATGGTTCTCAACAACCTACGGAAGGCATTTATACTCAGTTTTCTAGGCTCTGTCCCCCATTGCGATGCTCCATGCTCCCAATATTGCTAGCGCAACTGCCCATTGGGGGGCTGGTGGGCGTTGGCTTCGGCTGGCTCTCATGCCTCAAACCTGCCAGTCTTGAACTTTCTAACCGTTGTATAGATACCTGCATCGGTCAGGTGGGTACCTTAGAGATAGCTAAGAATTTTTGTGGTTTCTCTACCTCTTAGGCGATGGACATTCGTTATGGACATCAGGGTTTATGCATCTTCCAGTCTTAGTAACTGGCACTCAATTCAAATGATCGCCCCAGAGAAACGTCATGATTTATGTCCTCCAACATTTGGTTGTTCGCGCCCTCGGCGTATCCAGTTTCTATGAATGAGCCGAATTTGCATCTACCTGAACCGATTTCTGCCGCTACGATCGAGTCCGACGGTGAACCGTTGTCTTTAACGGAACTTGTTGAACTTCCCACCATTGAATTATCATTTGATTCCAATCAGCCCAGAATTCGAGAGGAGGCGTCTCTTGTTTCTGTTCGCCATGGTTTTGCTTCGTTTTTGGATCCTTTAACCGCCGATCGATTTCGCGAAGTGGTTTATGATGTGGAACAAAAATTGCGCATAGTTAATCAAACCCTATCGCTCCTTGATATGCAAGGGTTTGACTCCATTCTGGAGGAAATGCTGACGTCCATCACCCAAAAAACGGGGGAACTACTGAACGCCGATCGGACGACGATTTATCTCCTTGACGAGGCCAAAAACGAACTCTACACCACCCTCGTTTCTAGTGCCGATGGACGTACCCGAGAAATTCGCTTTCCGGCCAACCAGGGTATTGCTGGCGAAGTGGCGACCAGTAAACGATCGGTGAATATTCCCTTCGATGTGTTTGATGATCCCCGATCGCACCAAGCCAAATTGCAATACAAGCAAACGGGCTATCGTACTTACACGATGCTGACCTTGCCTCTGCTCAACGAAGTAGGGAATTTGGTTGCAGTGGTGCAGTTGATTAACAAACTTCAACCAAATTCTCCCGCATCTACGTCGTTGTCCCTAGAGCAGCGAATTGATCTGCGGGGATTTACAGATGCCGATGAACAGCTTTTTGAAGAATTTGCTCCTTGTATTCGGCTGATTTTAGAATCGTCACGATCGTTCTATATTGCCGCACAAAAGCAACGGGCTGCCCATTCCTTGATGATGGCCACCCACTCCCTGGGGCAAAGTCGTTTAGATCTCGATGAAACCCTCAACCGGGTCATGCATGAAGCTAAACAACTGATGCATGCCGATCGCAGTACGCTATGGTTGATCGATCGGGATGCAGAGGAAATTTGGACACGCATTCCCCTCGCCGATGGCACCCAGAAGGAAGTACGAATTCCCATTGGTACGGGCTTTGCAGGCCAAGTGGCTGCAACGGGAGAGACGATAAATATTCCCTTTGATCTCTATGATCATATGGGTGCAGAAACTGCCAAACAAACGGATCAGGCAACGGGGTACCGCACCTGTAGTTTGCTCTGTATGCCGGTGCGCAATGCCGATGGCGACTTGATTGGCGTGACGCAATTGGTGAATAAACGCAAGCAAGGGGACTATGCGCCCTACAATCCCCACCATTGGCCCCAAGCTCCGGAATGTTGGCGAGCCAGCTTTCATCAGAGCGATCAAGACTTCATGCAGACGTTTAACATCCAAGCAGGGGTGGCGCTGCAGAATGCACAATTGTTTGAGACGGTCAAACAACAGGCGCAGTTGCAACGGGATATTTTACGATCGCTGTCCAATGGGGTGATCTCTGCCGATCGGGAGGGCAAGATTATCGCAGCCAATGAAAGTGCAAAACGTCTTTTGGGATTTAACGAGTGGGCTGCCCTAGAAGGTCAAAATATTACCAGTTTGTTGCACATTGAACGGGGTAATTTCCATCGCTGGTTTCATTCCGCATCCAATCCCACGAGCCCCAAGGAACGTCAACAGTATTATCCTGATCAAACCCTGATGCCCTTATCAGGTAGCGAATACCGCAGTGTTAATTTAGCCATTAACACGATCGCATCTCCCGACGATCCCAGTTGCATTCGAGGTGTTTTGGTCGTCATGGATGATATTAGCGATGCTAAACGGCTGAAAAGCACGATGTATCGCTATATGACCCAGGAATTGGCGGAACAGATTTTGGATAATCCCGATGCCGCCAAGATGGGGGGCGATCGTAAGGAAGTCTCCGTGCTGTTTTCCGATATTCGTAGCTACACCACCTTGACCGAAAGCCTGACGGCGGAAGAAGTGGTGGAAATGCTGAATGAATATTTTGAGGTGATGGTGGAAGCGGTCTTTGTCCATAAGGGTATTTTGGATAAATACATTGGCGATGCCATCATGGCGGTATTCGGTTCACCGTTACCTTTGGCAGAACATCAGTGGATGGCCGTGCAAACGGCGATCGAAATGCGGCAGCGATTGGTGGAATTTAACCAAAGGCGGGCAGGTCGCAATCAACCCGAGATTCGCATTGGCATTGGCATTAACTCCGATACGGTGATTAGTGGCAATATTGGTTCGAGTAAGCGTATGGAGTTTACGGCGATCGGCGATGGAGTCAACCTCGGTTCTCGGCTGGAAAGTACCAGTAAGCTCTATGGTACCGACATTGTGATTAGCGAAAGTACCTATCGTCCCTGTGCCGATCGTATTTGGGCGCGGGAGTTGGACTTTATTCGAGTCAAAGGGAAAAGCCATCCGGTGGCGATCTATGAATTGATTGGCTTAGCTTCCGATCCAATTTCCGATCAACAGCACCGGGTGATCGATCATTACCATCGGGCGCGGGCATTTTATCTGCAACGCAAGTTTGCCCAGGCGATCGGGGAATTTGCGGCGGTGTTGGAACTCGATCGCTTTGACCAAGCGGCAGCTCTGCACATTGAACGCTGTCGCCATTGGCTCACCAATCCGCCACCCGATGATTGGAGCGGGGCTTGGATTTTGACGGAAAAGTAATCCCCACTGAATCTTCACTTTTGGGGAGTGTCAGGGGAGTAGAGTCTCCTGACATGGCCATTGACCTCACGATGGTTGGACTACAGCGTTGCTGGCGTCTCATCCTTGGTCATTTTTTCGACGCCCAACCGCAGGAGCGACAGTACCAAAATCAGTAAAAAGATCACTAGGCCGATCGTACAACCATAGCTAATATTCAACTGCTGAAACGCTTGGTTATACACGTACAACACCACAGTGGAAGACGCATTATTCGGCCCGCCATTGGTCATGATGAACACTTCTTCAAACACTTTGGTGGCAGAAATTGCAGAAATTACCGATACCAGTAGCAAATAGGGGCGCATTAACGGCAACGTGATATCCCAGTGCTTGCGCCAACCGTCGGAACCATCGATCGCCGCTGCTTCATACAAATCCGCAGGAATCGCCTGCAAGCCTGCCAGATAGATCACCATGTAGTAGCCCAGCCCTTTCCACACCGTCACTGCCATCACACTCCAGAGGGCTTGGTTGGCATCCGTCAGCCAACCGATCGCTGGAATGCCTAGGGCTTGTAAGGCTTGATTTAGTAGACCATTGCTGGAATACAACCACTTCCAGGCAATCCCCGCTACCACCATGGAAATGACCACAGGGGTGTAGTAGGCTACCCGAAACCACTGCACACCGCGTAGTTTCTGATTGACTAAAATTGCCAGCCCCAGCGGCAATGTGACCAACAACGGCACCACACCGATCAGATAAATCAGGGTATTGCGCAGCGATCGCCAGAAAATTTCATCCCGCAGCAGGCGCTGAAAATTCTTGAATCCTACCCATTGGGGATCGCTGATCAGATCGTACTGCGTGAAACTGTAATACAGGGCTTGCAGCGCAGGGTAAAATACTGTCAGTCCCAACAGGATCAGGGCTGGCAGTAGAAATAAATAAGGCGTCAGCCCCTTGAGGAGATAACGCCCACGATCGCTTTTTACAAACGTCATTGATTTACAAACGTCAGTGCTTCAAAAAGTGCCGCAGAAGGATTAATCTTCCTCCACTTCCACGACTCGCTTAATGGCTCGCCGGGGAGGCAAGACCTGAACCCGACGCCGAGAAGAAGTCGCAGCGGTGGGGGTAGAGGGTGGGAGATAGAGAGGATAGTCGTCGTGAACCACCTCAATTGTACGGGGCCGGTTCTGCCGGGACAAGAGCGTAAACATGCCAACCAGCGCAATTCCACCCCCGAAGGTCAACATCATGCCGCCCAAGGCCCAAGGTAATCCAGAAATGACCGAGGTTGTCGCTTGATCCGCTGCACTGGGAGACGGCATCGGTTGGGGGACGGGAGCCGTTGCGACCGTTTGGGGGGGCTGAATGGATGCTGTTTTGAGCTGAGCCGTCAAGGTGTCAATCACTGCTTGCTGGCTGCGGAGTTGAGCTTGCTGCTGCTCCACTTGGGCCTTGAGGCTCTCCAGCTTGATGTCCCACTTCGCTCTTTCATAGTCGCTATCGCCACCGCGTCCCACTGTGGCATTGGTAGGAACTGGGTTTGTCACAGGTGGCAAGGGGAGTGGGCTATTGCCAGAAGTCACGCCATTATTTCCCAGGGACATTTGGGGAAACTGGGGAATTTGGGGAGAGGACAGGTTAGGGGCTCCGATCGTAATGCCGCCCCGCATAACAATTAACGCTGCCAAACCTGCTAGCGCTGCGCCTCCTAGGAAGGATGTTGTATCACTCATTGCCTTTGCTCTACCTCTGGATTGAATGGGTTGTGCGATCGCTCAAGGGGTCAATGCGTCTGATTGGGGATCTAGTTCACTCGTGGGGAGTAAAACATAGACTTTGCAATCATGGGCTTGACGGTCAGTGTGACGCAATCCAGGCAAACTTCAAGTCAGCCACCGCATTATAGTGCAGAGTCTGAAAAATAAAACATTCGAACCTAGGCGCTTAAACCTAGGCTCGAACCCTATGATAGTCGCAGTTTTAAATTTGGCACTCCAAAAAAATGAAATTTCCCTGACAGTTGAGTGCAGGGCATACAGTGCACCTTACACCCTGATTCCTATGCCCTACGGTATTGACAGAGAATCAGGCCAAACCACTGCTGGGAATCTGTCCAAGCGTCTAGGGTAACGAGTCCTTTCTGGGCTAGCTGCTGCTTTATTTCAGTCAAATTAAATTTGCGGGAAATTTCGCTGAGGATAGTTTCGCCAGCGGTGAATGCGATCGTGAGTCCCAAGCTTTTTAGGGTTACGGTTTGGTCTGCCAAGCTTTCCAGGTGCATTTCGATCTGGTGCAGGTTGGTATTGTAGATTGCACGGTGCCGGAACTGGCTGAGGTCGAAGTTTCCGTCAAAGCGTTGATTCAGGTGGCGCAGCATATTGAGGTTAAATTCTGCGGTGACGCCTTGTCGATCGTTGTAGGCGGCTTCCAAGAGGGCGATCGGTTTTTGTAGATCCACGCCTAGCAGAAAATAGTCCTCCGGGGTAAGGGCTTGGGTGACCCGATCGAGGAAGCGATCGCAATCCTTGGGATTTAAGTTGCCCAAGGTGCTACCGATGAAGCAAATCATGCGCTGGGACAGGGGGTTGGGCGGCAGTTGTTGCAACGCCAGTTCGTAGGTGCCGACGAGTCCTTGGATGTGTAGGGTGGGATAGTCTTGAATCAAGGCTTGGGCACTGAGTTCAAGAATGCTGGCGCTGACATCGATTGGGCAATAGATGAGGGGCAGTTGGGCTTGTTCGTAGGCATCTAACAGCAGTCGCGTTTTCGTAGAACTGCCGCTGCCCAGTTCAACAATTTCGCAAGCTCCGGTTTGGGTGGCGATCTCGTCGGCGCAGGCATGGAAAATAGCGGTTTCCGTGCGGGTTAGATAATACTCTGGGAGATCGCAAATTTGCTCAAACAGTTGGGAGCCTTTTTCGTCGTAGAAGTATCGCGGTGGGAGGGTTTTCGGTGTTTGGGTCAGCCCTTGGACCACGTCTTGCCCTTCGGCTTCGGTGGGTTGCACGGCGCAAATGAGATGCTGAATCTGAATGCGATCGTTCAGTGGAGTAGTTGTGAATGACCGATCGCTCAAGCTCGTCCCTGCTGCTGTTGTTTCTGGTTCTTCCCCATGGTTGGTCAGTGCGTAGTTTGGGTGATGGTGTTCCGATTTTGAATGGGGTGTTTGATTGGTGGAAATAGCAGTCATGGTAGCCTTACCTCATGCAGCATCCGTTCATTTCCGCCCATTCTCGCACAAATGTTCTAATTCCTGCCTGAAAGGAACCTGAGCCATGGCTGAGAAGGGGCTAGGATTCAATAGAGTTGTTGGGAAATAAAACCAGCTCTGGGACAGGGTTTGCCCTGACTGTTATCTAACTTATGCTGCATCTAAGTAGAAGTTCCACAAGCCTGCTGCGTTGAACATTAAGCGG
>NZ_JBLZFX010000017.1:0-82653 GCF_050753345.1 Alkalinema pantanalense CENA528
TTTGCCAAGAAATAATATCCCCTCTTCATCCCCCCACCCTCCTACCCTTTTACTCTCCTACCCCCTACCCAATTGGGATTTTATTTATACGCTGTTCCCTAAGTCTGTTGAAAAATCGAAGTTGCAAATTATCTACGATTGGGAAAAGAAATTTCAAGGACAACGCATCCCACATCGCTTTTAAAAGGGCCATGTAATTCCTGAGGTGGGCGGCTGGCATAGTGACCGCTTTTCAGCCAGAGATCAAATGCTGCATCATAAAGGCGACCACTGACAATGAAGACTTCTTCGGGGTAAGGATGGGATTTTCCACCAAAGGCGATCGTATCTACACCTGGAGGATTGTGCATCCAACGAGAGAATCGGCGCTGGGTGCTCTGGGCATACAGTCCCACCACTATCTAGGCACAGACCCAAGCATGGCGCAGATCTGACCAAGGGCATTGACGGATCAACTCCAGCACGACATCATACAAGCGTGGGGCGTGTTTTATGGCTCTTGTTTGTTTTTTGCTTAACAACACCTACACCCTTTCTTGCTCAATCCCCAAACCTCAATCTGGGTATGTCTTTTAGCTCTCTTTCATTCACTTGTGTCAGTCAATCAGTTCAATGGGTGTCTGGCAAGGTTCGGTTAGTTTTAGAATTTCAGCCGGATGAACCTGAAGAATCTGTAGAGGCAGTTCCCGACTCAGAATCTGGAGCCTCCCCTTTAGACGAAATTCGACAAACGATATCTGACTAATCATCCCCATGCCTGACAAAACAATCCGAATCACGATTCCGAAAGCGGTGCGCCAGTACGTCCTCGATCGCGACAACCACCAATGCAAAAGCTGTGGCAAAACTAGCCCACACACCAAACTCGAAATCGATCACATCATCCCCCTCGCCAACGGTGGCAGCAACGACCTCAGCAACCTCCAAACCCTCTGCCGTACCTGCAACGCCCAAAAACGCGATCGCTTCGACCCCCGCTTCGATCCCCACTTCCACTAGCCTCGATCGCCTAACCGAAAAATATCGTGCGTTTTCAGAATTCGGTGCCATGATGGGGACTCATGGGTGTAGTGAATTTGACACGTGTGGCGCATGGACAGTTTACGATCGGCATTCCGTGGTAGCTTATGGGCTATGGCAGAAACAGGCAACCGCGATCGCATCAGTCAACAGGTACTTTTGGCGAACCTTTGGTTAGCCCTCCTGTCATTGGCTGTGAAAATTTGGATTGGTTGGGAAACCCGATCGCTCATGCTGCTGGCCGAATCCCTCCACACCGTCATTGACGCCTTCAGCGCCGTTCTTAGCCTCATCGCCGTCCTTCTGCCCTACCGCCACAATGGACGCGAAGTCTGGAGCCATGGCCGCCTGGAATCTACCCTCGCCCTATTTCTCGTCTCCCTCCTCGGGTTTGGTGGTTTGGGCCTCGCCAGTCTTGCCCTTAACCAACTCACCGCCAGCCCCAGCCTCGCCCACCTGCCTCGCCTCACCGTCACCCCCGCCATGATTCAAGTCCTGGCCTGCGTCTGTGTTGCTCAGGTAGCCCTTGCGATCGTTCAAAACCGCCAAGCCCAACGCTTCAGTAGTCTCGCCCTCGGCACCAACGCCCAACACTTCCTCAAAGACGCTTGGTTGCTCGTCGTTCTGCTCGTTGCACTGCTGGGTCTATGGCAGGGCTACAGTTGGCTCGATCCACTGGTCACGATCGCCATGGTCATCACCGCCGGACTCAGTTGCTGGCGTGTCCTCGACATTCAACTCCCTCTAATGCTGCGGCAAATTGCCATTGCCCCCGAAGCCATCAACCAAATCGTGCGACAAGTGCAAGGCGTCACTCAGTGTTATCAAATTCGATCGCGGGGCGTTGTCGGTCGTCAGGTGTGGATTGACCTACGCATTATTCTACACCCCGAATTCCACAGTGCCAGCAACTGGGTCAAACAGCAAATCGAAGCCAATCTACGCGATCGCTACGGCCCCGTCCAAGTCGCCGTCGAAATTGATCCAATTGATGGCGAACCCCTCTATCCCCAAGACCTGCCCAAACGCAATCCCGATCGGGAACTGGACGGGCGCTAATCGCTGAAGGATTTTGTTGGCAGATTGCTGAGGGAAGTACGATAGCGATTGCTCGAACAATCAATGGAACGATTAGCGCGATGATTGGAAAAACTATTGAAAAAAACTATTGGGGATCTGCTTTGCTAGGGGGAACCTTCTCGACCCCCGCCACCACTTCAATCACCTCTTTAACGATCGGGGCTGCCGTGGTTCCCCCGTAGGCCAGTCCCCCCGGTTCATCCAACACCGCCAACACCACATAGCGGGGACGATCTACCGGGAAAATTCCTACAAAGCTGGTAATAAATTTAGACGCAGAATAGCCGCCGCCCTCCGTCGCCTTTTGCGCCGTTCCCGTTTTCCCCGCAATCCGATAACCCGGAACCTGTGCTGCTTTCCCCGTCCCTTCCGCAACCACCGCCTCCATCATTCGCAAAATGGCATTAGTATGGCTGGGGGAAAAGATTTGCTTCGGCATCGATCGCTGGGGTTGCCAGTGGGGCTTGCCTTGGCTGTCATATAATCCACGCACCACATGGGGGGTCACCATCCGGCCCCCATTCGCCAGCATGGCATGGAGCTTCACCAGTTGCATCGGCGTTAAGGCAAACCCCTGGCCAAAGGATGTCGTTGCCGCTTCGATCGGGGAAGTCATATAGGTTTTGCGATCTTTTAAGTAGCCCGGAGCTTCAAAGGGCAGATCAATTTCCGAGGTTTGCCCCAAGCCAATGCGCTCCAGCCAACTGTAGTACACCGACGGCTTCATCGTTTGGGCAATCCGTACCATCCCCACGTTACTGGAATACTTCATCACATCCGTCAGACTGATTGCCCCCCGCCCCGCATTGTCAGCGTTATTAATCGTCCAGCCTTCAACCGTCACCGCACCCGTATCGTTAAAGTAATCCGTTAGCTTAATCGTCCCCGCTTCCAAGGCGATCGCCACATTAATCGGCTTAAACGTAGACCCCGGTTCGTATAAATCCGTCAAGGCCCAGTTTTTAAAGGAAGCCATATCCTTCACATCCCAATAGCGGTTGGGATCGAAGGTGGGATTCGTGACCATGGCCAACATACTGCCATCCTGGGCATCCATCACCATCACTAGGCCGCGTTTGGCACCAAATTCATTAACCCGACGATTCAAAATCCCTTGCACCGCCCGCTGAATCCGGTTATCGATCGTCAGTTGCAACCGTAGGTCATCCTCATGGACAAACCCATTGGGTATGCCTTCAGGCAACATGGTTCCCATGCCTGTTCGGTTGAGGCGTACTGCCTTTGCTGCCCGATCGAGCAAATGCTGGTAGCTAAATTCCACACCGCCTTGACTTTTCTGCTGCATGTCCACGTAGCCCAAGATATTGGCCATTACATCCTGTTGGGGATAGAGCCGCTGTTGGGACGGGGTAAAGTCGAGGCCGTCAATGTAGAGTTCTTTGATGCGGTTGGCGGTGTCTTCTGTCAAACTATCGGCAAGGCGAATTCCACTCTTGGCGGAATCTAGTTTTTTTTGTAATTCCGCTACCGGACGATCGAGAATCGGTGCTAATTTCGCAGCAACTTCAGCGGTGGAAAGTCCAGCAAAGTAGCGAGGATGGGCGTAGAGCGTAATCGAGGGTTGATCGATCGCGACCACATTGTTGTTGCGATCGACGATCGGACGGCGGGGCGCAAAGGGCTTGAGGTAAGTCGTCTGCTGTTGCTTCGCACGTTCTACTAAGTCGCTGGCCTGAAACACTTGGAGGCGCACTAGGTTGGTACCCAGTAGCCCTACTCCCAGCAGCAAAACCCCCCAAACCAAACGAAGCCGTCCCACAGAAGGCCGTGTTTCCGGTTTGTTGGGAAACCGGATCGATCGGAATGAACGACGACGACGAGCCTCAGAAGGGTAACGCACCTTAGTATCCTGGGGTAATTAGCTGGAGGGGAATTAGCCGAAGGGAATTAACTCTGGAAAAACTAATAACTTACAAATTTAGGGAACAGTGAACCCATAACATCCCTGGATGGGATGGATGGGTCAAGAGGTAGATGAAGAGGGCTGTGATTTAGCCGCAAATTGTCTTAATAGCCAACAGGGGAAATTGGACGGGATTGAGCCTCCTGTTCTGACGACTTTACGTCTTTAGGCGGTCGGGGAGGAGCGGGTTTGATCAAAATCAAGTGATCTGTACTTCGAGGAACCAAGCCATAGTCAGCGGGTTTGGCATTTTTGGCAATTTCATTCTTCATGAGCTCACTATTGGCGGTGAGTTGCCGTTCGTTGCGCCGAAATTGCTCTAGGCGTGCAAATTCCTTACCCCACAGTTGTTGGGAGTAAATTGTTAACCCATAGGTGACGATCGCACTGCCAGCTAGAACTAAAGTCACACCCACGCTCCATTGCTGTACTTGCAAGAGCGATCGCAACCATGATGGCACATGGGCAGGGGGCGGCAACGGACGAACCGTGGTTCGTGCGCGAAGAGGCGTCACAGTAGAGGTCTGCTTGGGTTCCCCCTGAGCGCGAAGGGGACGGGCGGTTTTCCTGGGATCCGCCTGTGTCTGGCGCATAGGACGAGAGGACGACCTAGGGAGTCGTTTGCCAGATGGACGAGGACGCATACCTATAGACATAGACCGCGATAGACCTAATTACAATGTGAGAATGGGGAGTCTCAATTTGAGAACCACACATTGAAGAATGCCCTATATTTTAAGCACACCTGTCCCGAAAGATCTCCGTTAATTTGTAAATTTCCGTAGATTGCTTGAGGCGGCTACCGGAACGGTGCAAATTTAGTCACAATTGTGTCAAATTCGGACACAATTGTGACTAAATTTGGTGAGATCCCCAAGCATTCTCTCTGTGAAGAGGGTAAGAGGGATTATCGATTGCCCTGGCCCGACGGTAACATCAAGCGACTCATAATTCGCCCGTCTTCCAGCCGACTGAGGCTAAAATCCCCTTGCATCGCCGTGATGAATTCTCGGCAGACTGCGAGGTGAAGTCCTGGTGGTTGGCTCAGGGTGCTAGGAGCTAAGGGGTCTAATAGAGAATTGCCTTCTAAATCTTGGAGTAGGCGAGATTCGATCGTGCCATCATCGGTAATGGCCACCTCAATCCAACGGCGATCGAACTGACGACACCAAATATCAATCCGGCCTCCTGCCTGCGATCGCAGGCAAGCACTGAGAAGCAGTTCATAGAGCACCATTTCCAGCTTGGCGGCATCGCCGACAACCACGGGATTATCTTCATGGTGTACCTGCGACCACAACTGGCGTTCTTTGAGAATGGCATCAGCGCGATCCATCGTGCGCCGCACGAGGCCAATCAGCGGCAGGGTTTCTTGACGGAACTTCAGTTGCCATTGTTCTTCGGCTAGCGTGGTTGCCAGCGGAGACAGCGTATCTTGCATCTGACGCAGAATTTGCTGTTGGCGGGTGGCCATGAGCGAATCTGCGCCGGGTTTTGCCAAGTCGAGGAGCTTCTGAACACCAGCGTGGGTAGATCGATAGATTTCTTCTAGGTGACGGTGCTTGTACCAGCCAATTTGCTCCAGTTTGAGCCGTTCGCTTTGCAGGGTGCGTTCCAGTTTGAGGTGGCGGCGAGTCCCCGCAAGTTCGCCTGCAAGGAGTTCCAAGGCGCTGAGATAGCGATCGTCCCACTGCCGTTGATCACCATCGGCAACAAATAACACGCCTGCGGGTTCATCTTCTGCATTGGTGCGGAGACAAATTGCGAGTAGTTGCCCCATCCCCTGGGTATTCAACCATTGCCGACTTTCTCCTGGCACTTGGCTGGCTCGCAAGACCATGACACCTGCGTGTTCTAGGGCCATGCGCAGCAGGGGATCAGCATGTACAGAGACTTTCAGGTTACTCCCTAGGGCATAACGACGATCGGAGGAATCGGTGGAGACCACTAAGCGCCCAACCCGACGGCCTGGAAACCAGGAGACGAGAAAGGCTAAGGGGGCATCCAAGACGCTGGCGATCGATCGCAGCGCCGATTGTTCCAATGCCTCGATGGTCAAACTCTGGCGCATCCCCGTCATGCTGCGCTGAATACTATTGGATAACTGTTGTTGCTGATCTAGGCGTTTTTGGAGTTGCCATTGGTGCAGAATCAGACCAATTTGCTGGGCCACACCGCCTACTAAATCCTGTTCTGCCTGGGTCCACGATCGAGGCATTTCATGGCAAATAATGAGCAGGCCACTCTGGGCTTGGCCTGCTGCCGTGGGACTGACCACCAACGATCGCACGCCGACTTCCAAGAGTTGGTTGCGCCAAGCTGCAAACCGTAAATCATCTTCGAGATTCTCGATGCCTATAGCCTTTGGGGTGCGCTCTAATAATTGACGATCGATATCACTCAATGCAGGCAAAAACATCGAGCAAGCACGGCGATTTTTGGGCTGATTTTGATAGCACAACTCAAACCGCTGATGGGTTTTGTCATAGAGGGCCACGATAAACCGTTCGGCTTTTAGCCGTTTACCCAGCAGGGAGGCCGCCCGAGAAATGGTGGATTTCCAGTCGTGGGCGCTATACAGCGATTGGGCGATTTCGGATGTGAGGGTGTGATCTAGTTGGGTTTGCTGAATGACGGTTTCCATTTCTTCCAGTGGTGCAGCCATGGCTAACATTTGGGCTGCGCCCCGCAGAAATTGTTTTTCTTCCTCTTGCCAAATTCGAGGTTCGTTGCCTTCAACGGCGAGAAATCCTAGCAATTGGCGTTGATAGAGAATCGGAGCTGCCAAGAGAGATCGAGCTCGGATCAGTTGCATCAGGCGGGCGGTGGCATCGGCTCGTAGGGAACTGTGGGCTTCTCCGATCGCGACGACTTGATCGTTCAATAGAGATTGATAGAAACTGCCGATCTCTTGGGCCGTAATCCCCGGAGCTGGATTATTGATGTCGAGAAAGCCCGTTGTCCTAGCGTGGTTACTCAAGCGTCGCCAAAAATAGCGCTGATTGGGTTCAAACCAATAGACGTTGGTGCGGTTGGGCAGGACAAAGCGATGGGTTTCCTCGATAACAGCCTCAAGGCGTTGGCCCAAATTACTGAGTGATCGCATTTGATGCAAGAGTGCGAGGAGCGATCGATCGGGACGCTTAATCTGTTGACGTTGCCACTCCAGTTCTGCTCGATGGAGGGTGGTGGCTAATTCACCGACAACCATCATTAAGCAGGTTTTTTCTTCAGTTGTCGGAAAGGTTCCCCAACGCTGGGAGCCCAAGATGACTACCCCAAAACAGCGATCGCGATGGCAGATCGGAAAAATCATCGTGCCCTGAATGTTGTGCTTTTGGGCAATCCGTCGCCATTCTCCTGCCCGCATTTCCTGCTGTAAATCGGCTAGGGCGATGGGGGATTGCTGGAACACTACTTGCTCCAGTAAATCGCCTGCGGTGAGCGTAAACCGTTGCCGAAGAAAATCTGCATTCTGGTGGACTATGATATGGCCACCTTTACCGACCATGCGATGGTCAGCTCGATCGTATAACCCAATCCAAATAAGGTCGTACTCGGGAGAAAAGGTTGAACGCAGATAACTGAGCGTTGTTTCAATCAAAAAGTCACTATCATCAGCCTCTCGCAGGGTTTGCAGGACTTGCCCCAGCGTGACGAGCTGTTGTTCATAGAGATTTGGTTCTTTGACAGGACCCATGGGCAAAGCGTGGTTTGGCAAACTCAGTGAAGGACTCAGACTCTGGACAGATGGTCAACGGGTTGAAGTGACGATGTTTGGAAGCTACAACTTAACTTTTAAAGTTCCCTGAAATCTGGGGGTTTTACCAGATTTCAGGGAAACCAGAATTTTTTATTTCTTAAAAAGATTTGTTTGCCAAACACGCTATCCCCACTCATTCTCCCAGTTATCCACTAATTAAGTCTGTGGAGACTCAGATTGCTGTCTCGTTATAGCAAATTCCCCCTGAGACTCAAACTAATCCGCCATAATTTTTGATTCTTTTCTATAGAATGCCACTGTTCCGTTAATCTTAATGCCACTCTTTATTGCAAAGGTTGGGAGAGTTTTAAATTAGGTGTACGGGGGGGGCCCTCAGCAGGGAGCCTCTCTGTCTACGAGGATTTCAAAGGATCTGCTGTTTTCTTGATAATTTTGGGAACTGACCTTGATTGACTTTTATTCTACGATCGTCCGTCCTATTCTGTTTTCTGGCCTCAAGGCTGACCCAGAATGGCTGCATCACCAAACCCTAGAGAGGTTGCATTGGTTGGATGCTAAAGCGCCGATGAGTCTTCGCCTGTGGCTGATGCAGCGGATGGAGGCTATTTATGGGCTGTCTGAGCCGCGATTAAACCAGACGCTTTGGGACTGTCCGTTTACAAACCCGATCGGGTTGGCGGCAGGCTTTGATAAGGATGGGATGGCGGCGGGAATTTGGCCTGCCTTTGGTTTTGGGTTTGCTGAGGTGGGCACGGTGACGGCTCAAGCTCAGCCGGGAAACCCAAAACCTAGGTTGTTTCGTTTGATGGATGATTGGGCCGCATTAAACCGTATGGGGTTCAATAACCAAGGGGCCACCGCCCTCGCCCATCAATTAAGTGGACATCGGGCTAGACCACAGCAGTTCCCGATCGGGATCAACCTGGGCAAGTCTAAAATCACGCCTCTTGAGGAGGCTGCGCAGGATTACTTAGCCAGCTTTCAGCAGTTAAAAGCGCTGGGTGATTATTTCGTGGTCAATGTCAGTTCGCCCAATACACCGGGCTTGCGATCGCTCCAGTCGATCGATCAACTAGAACCCATCTTTGCGGCACTTCAACAGGAAAATTGCGATCGCAAACCGCTCTTGGTGAAAATTGCGCCGGATTTGGCCGATGAGGATATTCGGGCTGTGGTGGACTTGGCCCAACAATATCAACTTGCGGGCATGATTGCAACGAATACAACGATTCGGCGGGATGGTCTGACAACGAAAATTTTGGCCGCGACCGGAAAATCTGTCCAAGAAGAAGCGGGGGGGATCAGTGGCGCACCTGTGAAGGCGAGATCAACGGAGGTGATCCGGCTAATTTACCAACAGACCCAAGGGCGTTTACCAATTGTTGGCGTGGGAGGAATTTTTACGGCTGAGGACGCCTGGGAGAAAATTACGGCTGGAGCGAGTTTGCTACAGGTCTACACGGGATGGATCTATGAAGGGCCCGGTATGGTTAAGCGAATTCTGCAAGGACTGGTTCAAAAAATGGATGCAGTGGGTTTGGTCTCGATCTCCGATGCTGTAGGGTTGGATCACCGTGTTCCATAGCGGGTCTGCCTGAGGGCGACGATACCATAGGGCGATTCCAACCGATAAACTGGGCGATCTAATCTAGCAGTGGGTTGATCGCCCAATTTTATCTTCCCCAAGAACCAGCGCTGGGTCAGGGTAACGACCTTACGGATCCTTAGGATGCCTTGATGAGCGTGGGATGGCTGAGAGATTGGGCTAACATGCGGCGATACAAATTACTCAATTGTGCGCCGACACCAGCCCAGCTAAAGTTTTGATGTACCCGTGCAGCCGCCTGACGCCGTAGCTTTTGAGTCCAGAGATCATCTGTTAACAGGCGATCGATGGCAGCCGTAAAGCCTTCTACATCCTGAGGGGGCACGAGTAAACCCGTTTCTTCAGGAATGACGGTGAACTTCAAGCCGCCAACATCAGAAGCAACAACGGGGGTACCGCAGGCCATTGCTTCCACAGCGACTAGACCAAAGGGTTCGTAATGGCTGGGAATCGCACAGACATCTGCAGCGGTGTAGTACAACGGCAAGCGATCGTGGCCAATTTGTCCGGCAAAAACGGTGCAATCGGCAATGCCAAGTTCCTGGGTCAGTTGCTCAATGCGGCAACGCTCTTGGCCGTCGATATTGTTCGGGTCACTGCCGCCGACAATGACCAGTTTTTTTGGGGTGCTGTCCGGGGTTTGCAATTGCGCAAAGGCACGGACTAGGGTTTCAATTCCTTTGCGGGGGTCAAAGCGTCCAACATAGAGCACGATCGACTCCTCAGCGGTAAACCCAAGTTGGTGTCGTGCGTCATTTCTGGATTGACGATGGAACCGCTCGATATCGGTACCACAGGGAATGATTTCGACATAACCGTCTTGGGAGACGAGCGATCGTAGATGTTCTAGTTCTTGGGGACTGGTGGACACCACACAATCACCGGATTCGAGAATGGCTTGTTCGACCTGTAGGCGGGTGTGGGCAATGGGGGGCTTGTGTTCTACGGTTTTATATTTAACGGATCCCAGGGAGTGGTAGGTATGAATTAACTGAATGTTGCTCCGTTGCTTCAGTTGTAGGCCGACCCAAGCAGACATCCAATAATTCGTGTGAATCAAGGGATAGTTTGTGCCTTCTTTGGTTTGGAATTTCTGAAACGCTTCCACGAATTCGGGCAAGTATTGAAACAAATTATCCCGCGCAATGAATTCTTCTGGGCCTGCGGTTAAACGAATTGTGCGACAACCGGGGGCATGGTGCACGATTTTGGGCTGGTCGGCATGGCTCTTACGGGTAAACATATCCACTTGCCAACCCAGTTTAGCGAGGGCTTCCCCGACTTCGCGCACATACACATTCTGGCCACCTGCTTCTTCTCGACCAATTTCTACTGCTGGATCGCCATGGACTGAAATGAGCGCGATCGATTGGCGCGATCGGGGACTGGAAGCTGCAAAGTCTGGAAATTTGGTTTGCGAGACTTTGGGCTGTAAATTGGTTTGGAGAATTTTAGATACTAATGGTTGACTGTTGGACTTAGACATCATATTGACCTCAAAACGATGGATATTCAATGCACTTGATAATCAGACTCTATGAGGGTCAGATTATCTAATTGTTAATCTCGAAAAAAACGAATCAACTATGCATTCAGGAACAGGATTAGGTTTTGACGCTTATCACTCCTGTTAGTACTTAACTGTTAATCCTTAGCTAGCCGTAATTAATTAGCAGTACGAAGTATTGAGTAGTAAACGTGTTTAACTTCATGGCTGACTTTATTTGCGACTTCATAGCCGACTTCTTAATTTCAATGAATGGGTGTCAATCAATACACTGTTGATTCAATGAGCAATAGATGAATAATGCAACAATTGAGCTAAAATAATCGCGCTAAGAGCATTTAACTAGAAGAAGCTAAAATAGCAGTTAAAGGTACTCTATTGTTGAAAGCTCGTGAAGAACACACTCTAAAGAACTAGATGAAAGCCTAACTAAAGAGTGAGATTCGAAGTGTGTTGCAAAATCATCCAGAAACTAAAATCCTAATTCAGAACAGTTTCAAGTACGGAGGGGATAATAGGGAAACTCGCTTCCACCTATTAGGACTATGTGTTCGATTCATAACTAATCTCCTTAATCATCCTAACTGGTCAATAGGTTGAACCCGATCGAAAGACCTCAAGAAGTGATTAGTCCTGTATTCAGTGACTGTGTTCTTGTATTCAGTGATTAGTACCGTATCTTTAGTACTGTGTTTGCTACATGAGTAACAAGTTGAACATCTATAACAAACAGCTTCTACATGAAGAGTTATAGACTTATTGATTCCAGAGACAAAAGTACGGATAGCCCCACCTAAATCATTCTAAGCCCATTAAATTTCTATTAGTTTAAGAGAAAAAATCCCGATAAGGTGAATAATAAAAGCTTTTTAAAATAACTTTTCTGAGATTGAGAGTAAAAAAGAAAGGGACTTCAGACTTCCTAGGAGAGCTATCAAAAAAAGGTTCGGATATCCGAACCTTTTAAGCCTGTTTCTACTAGGAATTGTGGCTAAATACACCGTTATTGAGAATCATGGCAGTGTATTTCATGCTTTTTTTTCGTGTGTTTTTCAGCAATAACCTTTATCCTGCCTCTGTAATAAAGACTCTGATTTCTCTAGCAATGCTTCAGTGATTCTTCTTGAATTTCTGAAAATATTCTTTGCAATTTCTCTGAGATTAGGGTGATTTAAACGACACGATCGTTCGATGGCGCGGATCACTGGCAACCGTTTTTACGTTGGTAAATCCCGTTTTTTCTAGATTCGCTTCCACATCAAAGGTGTAATATTCATCACTCCAGGGTTCTGTACTTTTCATCAACGTAAATAAAACTGGAGGCAGGTTTTGAATCACTGGAGATTTGGGATTGTTATCTACGATCGCGAAACAGCCACCGGGCCGTAGCAACCGTAACACTTCTTGGAAAATTTGGCGGGTGGCCGCTTGGGGCAGTTCATGGAGCACAAATTGCAGGGTAATTAAATCGAAGGAGGCATCGGGGAGGCCCGATCGTTCCGCTTGGGCATGGAGCCATTGGGTAATTTCATGGTTCACATCCCGCTGTTGCGCCACCGCTAGCATGTGGGGCGACAGATCCAGCCCGATCGTTCGCACAGGCGTCTGCTGCCGTTGTTGATAGAAGCGGTGGAGCGTAAAGGTCGAGATTCCCACGGAACAGCCGATATCCAGCACATCCTGCACGGTATCCGGGCCGCAGTCGGCTAGGACTTGGTGGAAGGTCGATCGCAGGCGATCGTGGGCAACCTGCCAGGTTAGCGGCTCATTCTTCCAGACCCGTAATGCCATGGCATAGGTGGCGGATTCTGCTTCAAAGGCGGCATCCCAGCAGAGGTTGCCCGCATCGTAGGCGTGGAAGGGGACTTGGTAATAGTCGGGGTAGGTAACGGTGGGATTGGTAACCTCTGCCAGCCGATCCTGGAGGCCGGAAGCGGCTAAGGTGGCGTAATTTTTGCGCCATGCTACCCCATTTTTTTCAGCGGTCTTGATCAGGACTTGCCGTGCCTGCCGCTTCATCAGTTGGTAAATCGGCTTAGTTTGGATGAGGACATTGACAGCCCGTGATAAGAAATCTTCCCCAGCCCAATCTGGCTTCGTTTTGGTTGTTGTCATCGTTGTCCTCACCTAATCATCTATAAAAGTCTATTTATTCCATTGATTTAATTCTAGGATTTTAGGATCCCTTTGGCATTGAGTCCACAGAATAAATCGCCCGAATCTGTTCCCATAAATGATCCCACGATCGTGCGGGTTCTTGACAAGCCAATCCCTGGCACAGGAGTCCCACTGATCCTGGAGGCAGATCATGGGTCAGTTGCAAGACAGTTGTGGGGAGGTAATCCTGGGCTAATTGGGTGATGCCGTCTGGGGTGGTACGGATCAGGGTGCCATGGTGGAACCAGTCTAGGGCTGTAAATAAGCTGGGGCAGGACTGAGGCGATCGCTGAAGAATGCTACTGAAGGCCATCAGTGCTTTTTCCGCTCGATCACGATAACTTAACTGCTCTGTTAGCAGGGATAATCTGACTAGATTCGCGATCGCGATTCCGTTGGCGGAGGGGGTTGCATTATCCAAGTAACTCCGCTCCCGTAGTAACAAATCTTGGCTAGCATCCTTCGCAGTATTGAAATATCCGCCATTTTCTTCACTCCATAGATAGAGGTCAAATTCCGTTTGTACCTCGATCGCCGCAGTTAGCCAGGGATCGGCCTGATCGGGCGCGATCGCTAACGTCGCTTGGTGTAGATCTAACAAGGCTTTAATCAAAAATGCATAGTCTTCTGATTGGGCAGGAACGCTGACCTGTCCACTGTAATTTAAGCGATAGAGGCGTGAGTTTTGCCGTTGCTGGGTGAGGATAAATTGGGCACAATGGGTCGCCAAATCTAAATATTTGCTGTGGCCTAAGACCGCAGCCGCCCGTGCCAGCCCGGAAATCATCAAGCTGTTCCACGCCAGAATCATTTTGGTGTCCGTTACGGCGGGGATGCGCCCCGGCCAAAGATAGGTTTTTGCCGCTTGATTATCGGGGGCGGGGGGGAAGGTTATTACCTGGGCTGGGATCGCGCCGTAGCGTAGGGTAAATAGTTTTTCTAGGGCCGTTTCTGCCGTCGAACTTAATGCTCCTGGGTGACTGCGTTGTAGGACATTGGAGCCTTCAAAATTGCCAGCGGGGGTGACGGTAAATTGTGCGGTGAGTTCTTGTAATTCGGCGATCGTCAGTTGGGCTTGCAGGTCGTCAAAGTGCCAAATGTAGAAGGCTCCTTCCTCGGGTTCTGCGTCATCCGGTGTTACGAAACTATCGGCATCCTGGGCGGCGTAGAAATAGCCTTCGGGCGCGGTCATTTCCCGTTGCAACCATTGGACAGTGCGATCGATCGATCGGGCAAAACTGGCGTCCTGGGTGCCCAAGCTCCAGAGGTTTGCCAAATATTCCATAATTTGGCCATTGTCGTAGAGCATTTTTTCAAAGTGGGGGACTGTCCAAGTGGGATCCACCGTATAGCGGTGAAACCCACCTGCAACGTGATCAAAAATGCCCCCCAAGGCCAAATCTAGGCCCCGTTGCACGGCAATTTCTGCAGTATTCTCGTGGGTTTCTACGGCTAAGCGTGTGTCTCGCAGGGCCGCATCCGCATAGGGAATCATCGGAAAACTAGGGCCAGGGTTTTTGCCTGCAACAATGGATGTGCTGTAGCCTAATCCCTTGCGCAGAACGGCGAGATCGATCGCGGCATCGGGATTGAGCAAAGCCATTTTTTGCAATCCACCCAGGATTTCTTCAGTGATTTCTCCTAGCTTTGCTTTATCTTGATCATAGAATTTACGCAATGATTGCAACACTTGCAAAAAACCGGCCCGTCCATATTTGGGTTCGACGGGAAAATAGGTGCCGCCATAGAAGGGAATTAACTCGTCGGGCGTCAGAAAAATATTGAGCGGCCAGCCCCCCTGCCCCGTCATCATCTGCAAGGCTTGCATGTAAATGCTATCGAGATCGGGGCGTTCTTCCCGATCGACTTTAATGGGCAAAAAGTAGGTATTGAGGTAATCCGCAATGATGGGATCGGAAAAAGCTTCGCCCTCCATCACGGTGCACCAATGACAACTGGAATAGCCGATCGAAAGAAAAATAGGTTTATTGTCCCGCCGCGCAGCTTCTAAGGCTTCATCGCACCAGTACCACCAATCGATCGGGTTATTGGCATGTTTGCGAAGATAGAGACTTTGCGCCTGGGCGAGATAATTTGGCATGGTAAAAGATTAATAACAACGGATGAATCAAGGAATCAATCAGGCAACCATCCATCGACGGGGTGGCTTGAATTCGATTGTAAAAGCTCAACCGTAAAAAGTTAGAGCCGGAAAGTTAGACGGTGAAAGGTTACGTTTTTTTAAATTGTGAATCAGGAACATCAATGCACTGTGGACGCATAGGTCATGCTGTAGGTCAGCAATCCAGGAATTGGGCTGGGATTAGCTGGGACTAAACATATCCCTGCTGATAAAACCAATCAACGGCTTCTTGAATCGCTTGACGAATGGGGGTTTGGGGTAAATTTAATTCTCGCACAGCTTTGCTGGCATCATAGAACATCCGCTGTTGAGCCATGCGCACCCCATCGATCGGGACGGATGGCGTTTTACCTAAGCGGGCCAGCAGTTTTTCATCGAGCCAAGCAACCCCAAGGGGAATCCAACTGGGAATGCTGTGCTTGGGCGCAGGCAATCCCGTCAGATCCGCCAATTCATCTAAAAATGCTTTGAGGGAAAGATTTTGGTGGCCGAGGATGTAGCGATCGCCCGATCGACCTTTTTCCAATGCCCGTAGGTGTCCCCAGCAGACATCTTGGACGTGGATAAAGTTTAATCCGGTATCCACATAGGCGGGCATTTTGCGACGTAGAAAGCGCAAAATAATGTCTCCTGTGGGGGTGGGTTTGACATCCCAGGGGCCGATCGGACTGCTGGGATTCACAATCACAATGTGTTGGCCGGATTGGGCTGCTTGAATGGCTTCCTGTTCTGCCCAGTATTTCGATTGTTTATACACACCGATTAACTTATTTGGGGAGGATTGATAGATTTCGTTGGTGGTTGGAGCGTTGGGATCAATGCCGATCGCAGCGACGGAACTGGTGTATACAGTGCGTTCAATCCCGGCTTGGCGTGCTGCTTGCAGAATATTCCGGGTGCCTAATACATTGGCTTGGTAGAGCAACTCTCGATCGCGCTGCCAGAGAGAATAATGGGCTGCTACATGGAAGAGTGCTTCACAACCTTGTAACAAGCGAACTAAGTTGGGATCGGTTAAATCCCCTTCGACGAGTTCCAAATTTTCGTCATGATCTAAATCTGCTAGATTGGTGCGCGATCGCTGGGGCCGCACTAAGGCTCGTACGCTGTACCCTTGAGCCAACAATAGCCGCACGAGATTGGCTCCCACAAAACCCGTGCCACCCGTCACAAATGCTTTCATGGTTTAGGAAGCACAATTGTTACGTAACAATTTCCTATTGTTACAGGTTTTGCCAGGAATTCTTTACGTTTTCGGATTGCAAAATGGCTAAAGCAATGGATGGAATAGTCTATTCATAGGCTTTTGAGCGATTTTTGTACGATCGCTCACGCCTAATTTGTGGATGATGCAGGATTGAAAAAATGAAAAGACTACCCGTAAAATACCGATGAACACTGTTTTTTCAACATTGTTTCGATATTGTTTCGATCGTGCATAGGTTTGAGTTCGTAATCCGATGATGATTTCCGGGGGCTACGGTCTAGATCTATGGTCTGGATCTTATGGTCTGGATCGACGGTCTGGGGCCACTTGAGTCCATTGTCTGAGGGGAGTTCTTGCAAGAGTCTATTGATACCCTTGGTATAACTAGGAGATCATTTGTATGGTGCTGACCTACCGCAGCTTAGTTCATTCTTTGCGCAAAATTTCCGATCGCTCCATCCATGGAACAGGTCGCTCTTTCTGGATAGCGGGGATTGTGGGGGTATTTGCCCTGAGCGGTTCGATCGTGCGCTTGGCTGAAGCGAAGACCCGGCCCACGACGGCCACCGTTCAGCGCGCTTCTGCTGGTGTAAAAGCTACTAAAACAACGAAATCTAAAGCGACTAAGCCCCAAAAAACAGTCTCTCTAAAACGACAATCTTCTCCTCGGCATCAGGGGCAGAAACTAGCAGTCAATCCCAGCGCCAAGCCGCAATCGGTGAAAACCATTTCCCAGGTTGCGCTGCCCAAGGCAAAAACCCGTAGTTCGATCGGCACCCTAGCCACCCGCAGCTATCCCCAGGATTGGTGTTTGGTCACGACGGGGGAAACGGCGCTTTTCCGGGATGCGAGGGATCAAGTCGATATTTTCTGTGGGGGTGATCAGCCTGCTTTGGAGGTTACTCCAACGGCGGTACAAAGTTTTTTCCCGTCTCCCCCAAAATCTTCAAGTTCCCTGCGAGTTTTACCGATGGGTTCCTGTGATTCCCAACGCCGTGATGTGTTTAAAGCGCAGAATAATCAAGTTTTTGCAGGGGATCCGAAACGCTATGGGGTTGACATTGTTTGTATGAGTACCCGTTAAGAAAGCGGGTAGGAGATGGGAGGATTTGCGGGCGGGGTCGGTGCAAAACCATGGCACACTCTAGAAGACCTGGATTGTGGCTGAGTGACTGTGAGTGTTCTAACGATTTTGGTGCCCCAGGGGGCAGAGTATCAAGCGGTGTGCCGAGGGCTGGAATCCCAGCGCATTGCCAATCGATCGCCGCAGGTCTTTCTTCAAGAATCGCCCCCAGCCTTACCTCAGGTTTTAGCAATCCCGGCGGGCTTGTCGCCCGTTCAGCGCTGGCTGGAACAGTTGGTACGCAAGCAAACTCCGTTGCCATCGGCGGTGCTGGTGCTGGGGCTGTGCGGTGCCCTGCACGATCGGGGGGATCAAGCTGCGATCGGATCTACCGTGGTCTATCGCGCCTGTCTGGATCCTCAGGGAAAACAGTGGGACTGCGCGGATCTCCGCCAGATTGGGTTAGCGTCGGATAGGGCTGCTAGTCTGGCATTGCAACCCGCCAAGGGGATCAGCTGCGATCGGGTGATTCACCTCGCCCAGGAAAAGCAGCAGCTCGCCCAGCAGGTTCAGGCCGACGTGGTGGACATGGAAAATACGGCGATTTTGGAATTTTTTAGCCGCTACAACATTCCGGTGGCGATCGTGCGGGTGATCAGTGACGATGCCCAGCACGACTTACCTGACCTCTCCCAGGGGTTTGATGACCAAGGCCAATTGCGCCCGTTGGCCCTAGCCCTGGCCATGGTGCAACGCCCGATCGCGGCAGTGCGACTCATCCGGGGTTCCCTGACGGCTCTGAAAATCCTGGAGCGCTTGAGTGGAGAACTGATACAATCACCCTGTCCATCTCAAGACTGAAGATAAACCGTGGTGTCTCAATCGTCCCGTCGGCTCTTAGTGGCGGCTAGTGGAACTGGAGGGCATGTGTTTCCCGCCGTTGCGATCGCCGAACAACTTTCGGACTATCACATTGAATGGCTGGGGGTGCCCGATCGCTTGGAAGTGCAACTGGTGGGCGATCGCTACCGTTTGCATACCGTGCGGGTGGCGGGCTTCCAGGGCAAGCCGGGGCTGGGAACGATTAAAACCCTGATTAAGCTGATTCGGGCGATTGGGTCGGTTCGCAAAATTCTGAAACAGGGGAAATTTGACGGTGTGTTCACCACCGGGGGGTACATTTCCGCTCCGGCGATTTTAGCGGCCCGAACGTTGGGGCTGCCCGTGGTGCTGCATGAGTCCAATGCGCTACCGGGTAAGGTGACTCGGTTCTTTGCGCCGCGCTGTACTGCCGTGGCGATCGGTTTCCAAGCGGCGGCTCAGTACCTCAAGGCGAAGACGGTGTACACGGGAACGCCCGTGCGGGCGCAGTTTCTGGCAGCCCCGGAATCGGTAGATAATTTGGACGATTTGGGCATTCCTGAAAACGTCCCGTTAGTCGTCGTTGTGGGGGGCAGTCAGGGCGCAGTGGCGGTGAATCGGTTGGTGCGGCAGTGCTGTCCGACTTGGTTCGATCGGGGCATTTGGGTGGTGCACTTGACGGGGGAATCCGATGCAGAAGCCCAAAGTTTACAGCATCCGCAATATATTGCCCGATCGTTCTATCACAATATGGCGGCTCTATTTCGTCGCGCCAACTTGGCCATCAGTCGGGCGGGGGCGGGAACGCTCACCGAACTGGCGATCGCGCGTACTCCGTCGATTCTAATTCCCTATCCCTTTGCGGCGGAAGATCACCAAGCCTTTAATGCACGGGTCTTTGTGGAAGCGGGGGCGGCGGAAATGTTCCGGCAAGAACAACTGATTCCGGAAACCCTACAATCGATCGTTTTGGAATTGCTAGATTCTCCAGATACGTTAAAGAAAATGGCAACGCAGGCAGAATCACTAGCTGTACCGGATAGTGCAACTCAAGTGGCGGACTTACTGCGTCAGTTAATTGAACGCCATTCCCACAGATAAATCATCAAAAAAGCAGGATTGCAATTATTGGTAGGATTGCAATTATTAGCCCTTAAATACAAAACAGCACGATCGAATCGATCGTGCTGTTTTTCAACTAACAACCAGCCATTAACAATCCAGTATCAACAACTCGTCATTAAACATGAACCATCATTAAACACTAACCATCCATCGCGGCAACCACATGGCGCATCTCATCAACCGCAGCATGACCATTCTTTTCATGGCCGTTGGATAAATGGTGGGTATGCCCATTATTCTTTCGGGGCTGAATCACACCATAGCCACCGTGATTGCGTTTATAAATCACATTGATTTCACTCGTTTCTACATTACAGAACATGTAAAAATCGTGATCAATATTCTCCAATTGCTCAAGGGCATCTTCCATGGTCATGGGGGGCATGGCAAAGTATTTCACCCGTACCACATCTGACGGTAAAGCAGGATCTCGATCGAGGTTCAGATCGGTTACTACAGGCTGTTCAGCCAATGCCACAGAGGTTTTGACCGGTTCCCGGTTGCGTTCCCGGCGTTTTTCTTTGTACTTGCGGAGTTGTCGAGCCAGTTTGTCTGCCACCATGTCAATGCTAGCGTAGAGGTTCTCGGAACTCTCTTGGGCTCGTACCACATTCGATCCGTTTACAAAAATCGTAACCTCCGCAGTTTGCCTGGGAGTTATCCGGGGGTTCCGTTCGACCGACAGATCGACATCCACTTCGGTTAATAGATGGTCAAAATGGGACGCTGCCTTTTCAATCTTCTGATGGACATACTCACGAATCGCATCCGTAATATCGATATTTTTGCCCTGGATAACAAGCTTCATAGAGCTTCCTCCCCTGAAAGGATGGGTTAGTTGAGCATTCAAATAAATTTGTGTAAGCAATACACAAATCACATTACACAAATGACATCATACAAACGACATCTATAGCGTTCTAACAAGGTCTGTGACGATGATGTTAGAAAGTATAACGAAAATGTTTCCCGATCGTGGCCTGATTTAAATAAAACTGTTGGAAAACGTGGAGTGTTACTTTCCGAATCAAGTCATTTCCCTGAAGTTCTACAGACGTAACCCGATGCTAACACCTTGACTAAAAAACCCACCACTAGAGCTTTCTCCATCCTGGAGATAGGCTAGGGTGAGTTCATTGGGCGAGTCTCATATGCACAATAGATTTGTAGTGCGAGATGGTTTTCAAGATGCATCGCTGAATCAGGTTATGTATTTAACCTAACATCTTCCTTGGATCAAAACGATTAGTTTTAAAAGTGTGTTGCATCCTGTGACAATTCTTGATTTAACTGTCTGGAAAAGCTCGTAAATTCTCCGATGGCAAGTGCTACCTTGGTAAGTTGGGGCCGAAGTCAGTTGGGATGAAGAGCAGTTGCCGTTCAGGGGACTGGAGCCAGCACAGATGAAAAGAGCATTCACACCTTAAAATAGGTAGGCTAAAGCGTGCTGAAGGGAGAGCAACGATGGCCACCATTGCCGTAATTGACTATGACGCAGGAAATCTCCACTCGGCCTGCAAAGGATTAGAAGCGGCGGGTGCTTCTCCCCAGGTGACGGATTCTGCTACGGAACTGGAAAAGGCAGATGCGATCGTGCTGCCGGGGGTGGGGTCTTGGGATCCGACGGTGCAGGGGATTCGATCGCGGGGGTTGGAAGGGCCGATTAAGCAGGCGATCGCGGCGGGTAAGCCGTTCCTCGGCATTTGCATGGGGTTGCAGGTGTTGTTTGAATCCAGCGAAGAGGGACAGGAGCCGGGGTTAGGCATTGTGCCCGGTACCGTGCGCCGCTTCCAGCCGGAACCTAGTATTACCATTCCCCACATGGGCTGGAATCGCTTGAGCCTGAATCAGCCGGATTGTCCGCTGTGGCAGGGCATTCCGGAACAGTCCTGGATGTATTTTGTCCATTCCTACTATGTGGATCCAGCTGACCCACAGGTGCGAGCCGCGACGATTACCCATGGCACGCAAACGGTGACTGCCGCGATCGCCACGGGTAACCTAATGGCGGTACAGTTCCACCCGGAAAAATCCTCCGACGCGGGAATGCACCTTCTCGCCAATTTTGTCCAATGGGTGAATTCGAGACAGGCCGTGGCTGTCTAGGGTGGGACAGATTGCATGAGCCTACGAATTTATGGCAATCGGCTGCTGAAAACCTTGCCGGGGCTGGAAACTCGCCCCACGACGGGCAAAGTGCGGGAGGCGGTGTTTAACGTTTGGCAGGGGACGATTTCCGGCTGTCGCTGGTTAGATCTCTGTGTGGGGAGTGGCGCGATGGGGGCGGAAGCGCTGTGTCGAGGGGCGGCGCGGGTGGTGGGCATTGAGCAGTTTCCCAAGGCCTGGGCGATCGCCCAGGAAAACTGGCAACGGGTGGCCCAACCGGAGCAGCGTTTCCAAATTCTGCGGGGGGATGTGGTGAAGCGTCTGCCTAGTTTGGCGGGGCAACAGTTCGATCACATTTATTTTGATCCACCCTATGATGGCAATTTGTATGAACCTGTATTAAGGGCGATCGTAGAATATGACCTTTTGGCACCCCAGGGAGAAATTGCGGCTGAGCATCGGCCAGGGCGTTTGGACGTGACGATCCCCGGTTTGGTGTGCTGCCGGGAGAAAAGCTATGGCAATACGGCGGTGACTTTTTTCCGGCGGGAGGGGTCAGAAGAGGCGATCGAAATGGGCGAGGCTCTGGTACATTAGTGGCCGTTCAACCTTCTGACTTTAAGATCATGATCCAGCCTGCGCAAACTCGGTCAGCCCAAGCTCCCTCTTCCCAAGCTCCCTCGTCTCAAGTGCCGCAGCAACCAGCCCCACCCCGCAAAGGCGTTCCCCTCTGGGCTGCGCTGTCGATCGCGGTCAATGGCTTGGTGTTACTGGCGGTGTCATTAGTTGTCTGGAAGCCGCAATTGTTGACTTTGTTACCGCTGCCCCAGCCCAACGTTGCGCCGATCGCTAGCCCGGAGCCAACGGTTGCTCCTATGACCGATCCAGCGGAGGCCGGAAATCGGCAACAACTGGGCTATGAGCAGTGGTTGGAAATTTTGCAGAAGGAAGCCAACGCCGTGGCTAAAAAAGCACCCGATCGCTTGACGGTGTTGCTGGGGGATTCCCTGAGCCTCTGGTTTCCCACGGAGTTGTTGCCGAGCGATCGGACTTGGCTGAACCAAGGGATTTCGGGGGAGAATTCTGCTGGCTTGCTGAAGCGCTTGAATTTCCTGGATGAAACGAAGCCCCAGACGATTTTTCTGATGGTGGGCGTGAATGATCTGATTAAGGGGGTTCCGGAGGATCAGGTGGTGGCGAATCTTCGCCAGACGGTGCAAACGCTGAAGGAAAAACATCCCAATAGCGAAATTGTGCTGCAAGCGCTGCTGCCCCATGGGGGAGAACGGTCTACGGTGAAGGATCGGGACGCTTTGCTGAAAGTTTCCAATGAGCAAATTTTTAAGCTGAACCAACAGATTGCCGCGATCGCCCAGGAGGAGCAGGTCTTTTTCCTGAATCTTTATCCCCTGTTTGCGGATGGTGATGGTCTGCTGCGCCAAGACCTCAGCACCGATGGTCTGCATTTGAATCGGGAAGGCTACAACGTCTGGCGGACGGCGTTAACGGTGTTTAGCCAAACGAAGCTGGCTCAACCGACGATTACGCCTCCCGAGCAGGAGACGGGTGAGGCTTCTGGTGCGGCGGCTGGGGCAACGGCGGCTAGTCCTGAAGCGGGTGGGCAGACAAGTCCTGAAGCGACCTCGGAAGCGACCAAATCCGTGACGAGCGAATCTACTAGTTCTGAATCGAGCGCTCCTGAAGGGCAGTAATAGAGACGATCGGGTCTAACTTGGGTAGGAATACCATGGTCTGGGGCGCAGAAGGCTAGGAGAATGCCCCAGACCTCCTTTATCATGGGAAAGCATGAAAACCGCAGTGGGGAAACGTTTCTCCGGGGTGAAGAGGAATGGATACAAAAGCTTTTAAACGATCGCTGAACAATTCTGATAACTATCACCGTAAGGGGTTTGGCCATGGGGAGGAAGTGGCCAGCACCATGGAATCGGAGTACCAAAGTCCGCTGATTCAAGAGATTCGGGAGAAGAATTACGTCCTGAAGCGGGGCAATGTGACGATTCGTTTGGCCGAAGCGTTTGGCTTTTGTTGGGGGGTGGAGCGTGCGGTGGCGATGGCCTATGAAACCCGGACGCATTTCCCGACGGAGCGCATTTGGATTACGAATGAGATTATTCACAATCCTTCGGTGAACCAACGGCTGCGGGAGATGAATGTGGAATTTATCTCTGTGGAGAATGGCCAAAAGGATTTCTCTGGGGTGCAGGCGGGGGATGTGGTGATTCTGCCTGCGTTTGGGGCGAGTGTGCAGGAAATGCAATTGCTCAACGATCGGGGTTGTACGATCGTGGATACGACCTGTCCTTGGGTGTCGAAGGTGTGGAATACGGTGGAGAAGCACAAGAAGGTGCAATACACTTCGATTATTCACGGGAAGTACAACCATGAGGAAACCGTTGCGACGAGTTCCTTTGCAGGGACTTATTTAATTGTGCTGAATATGGCGCAGGCGGAATATGTGGCGAATTATATTCTGCACGGTGGCGACAAGGCGGAGTTTATGGCGAAGTTCAGCAAGGCGATGTCGGTGGGATTCGACCCCGATCGGGATTTGCAGCGGGTGGGAATTGCGAATCAGACGACGATGCTGAAGGGCGAGACGGAGGCGATCGGTAAGTTGCTGGAACGGACGATGATGCAGAAGTACGGGCCAGATAAGCTGAATGAGCATTTCCAGAGTTTTAATACGATCTGTGATGCGACCCAGGAACGGCAGGATGCGATGTTTGATCTGGTGGAAGACAAGCTGGATCTGATGGTGGTGATTGGCGGTTATAACTCGTCCAATACGACGCATTTGCAGGAAATTGCGGTGGAACGGGAGATTCCGTCCTATCACATTGATAGTGCCGAGCGGATTTTGTCCAACAATCGGTTGGAGCATAAGCCGTTGGGGCAGGAGTTGATGTTACAGGAGAACTGGTTGCCGGAGGGTGACATCGTTGTGGGGATTACTTCGGGAGCTTCGACACCGGATAAGGTGGTGGAAGAGGTGATCGAAAAAATCTTCGCGCAAAAGTTGGAATTGGTTGCCAGCTAGTTATCGAAAATCTCGTCGATCGCGTGGATTCGATCCCCCTAAATCCCCCTTAATAAGGGGGACTTTGACTAAATACTTCGATATTCCCCCTCTTTTCTGGTGTTGGTCATCTCTAGCGCAGGAATTGAGGGGGAATCATCATTAAGACTAGTGTTTGCGAGTTCCTAGATAACAAGTATGCATTTGTCGAGCCTGCGGCATCCTGAGGGAAAACTAAAGTTTATAGATTTCATCCTACAGGCTTTCTTCAAAGACCAAGATTCAACTTGGAGAAGTTAGCAACGCTAATTATCCTGACAAGAATTCAGAATAGTCTCTGGTTACAGGATATTTATGCTCAGGAGTTCTAGTGATTAACCCTTTTGGAGTTGTTATGCTACGCATATTTTTAGCAGTTAGTGTACTTGCAGCCAGTCTCACTTTCTCTGCGATTGCCCAGGCAAAGCCCTATGGTGCAGAATGTCGGTTTGAGTCAGATAATCAAACGATTAATGATGATAAATGCGATGTGGTATTCGAAGGCAGTCTAGATGAACAGTACGGAACTAGAACCTTTGTTCCTCAAAAGGCGACCATTACGTGGTTTGATGGCGTAAAGACACAAATTACCTTCCAGGAAATAACAGAGTTCAACAATGGTGTTCGATCGGGCACTGCACTCATTGATGGTTATTCTTACGAATTTGTGGCCTTTGGTTCTGGAGGTTATGGTTTCAAGCGGTATGATCCTGAGACTGGCAAAACTCGGTCAATCCAGTTAAGTAAGTGGACAGGACGCTATAAATAGCCAACTTTCAGGAATTCTACTCAATCCATTGCAAGCTGCATAAGTATTTCAGATGTGGATTTATGAATCCAACAAGATCTGTAAACCAAATATCTACCTGAATTCTGAAAAATGACAAAATACAGGGGTTTTTCAGGAAGTTCTAGAGAATTGCTGTATTGAGAACTAAGCCAGGGTGATACGACGCTAAACCAGTTGGCACAATTTTGCTGATTTCCCGGAGATGATGATGAGTTTGATTAAACGTAGTGTGATTGGATTGCTGGGTTTGGGTTTGGTGATGGTGAATGCGTTGCCTGGGATGGCTCGGCCTGCTTCGATCGATAGTGAAGGTTGGGGCGCGATGGTTCGATCAGGGCCTTCGCTTAAAACGAGGTCGCTCGATAGCTTGCCCCATGGAACGCCTGTGGAAGTTCTAAGAATTACAACTAGCCCAGACAGTGGTTTGTATTGGTATTATTTACGATCGACGGGTAAATTACGAACCGAAGGCTGGGTTGCTGGTGAATTAGTAAGTTTTAAGTCTAGTAATCAAACCTATGGCACCCTGGCTGGATCTCCGGATGATGTGATTAATATTCGATCGGCTCCTAGTTTGAAGGGGAATGTGGTTCATACTGGGGTTGTGGGGGATTTGGTAACGGTGGGTCGATCGTCGCGGGATGCGGGCTATCGTTGGTATTACATTACCTATCCCAATGGCTCGAAGGGTTGGGTGCGGGAGGATTTGATTTCGGTGTGGCCTCAGGGTTGTATTATCACCTGTCCGGCTAATTAAATATGAGTTCGATGAATTCGTGGTGTGGCTCGATCGTCGGGGCTGCTGCGCAGCGAAGATCGGGGAACTTCTCCCCGCCCCCCTGCGTTGTCAGGGGACTCTACTCCCCCGACACCCCCCGAAAGTGTACTCTCCGTCCCAGTACGGGGGATTTGTGAGGGACAGTTTTATTTGTCAAACTTAGATTATTCCAATAAATAGCTATTGATCTCAATCTACATCACTGGGATTAATGGCTATTTTTATGATAAATACAATTTGAAATAAGATTTATTTTTGTGGTTTATGTGGTGTTTTTGGAATAAATAATTTGTCTGTTAGTTACGTTAAGTGCAATGCTGTGAAGGATGCTGAGTTGATTCTAAATAAGCTGTGAGTTGTATACGACGATCGGTGCTTTTTTATTTTTAGCTGTGAGTAGTGTGTTGCTAAGTGTTACGGGGTTGCAACTTTTTGAAATATAGTTGACTTTTCCCCTGGTTTGTCCGTAGGCTTATCTTCCAAGGCCAGTTACAACCGTGTTGTTTACCGATTGAGTTGGCTGTACCCCAGAAATTAGAGCGCTACCCAGCGTTGCTGGAACAACAAAGGGTAGCTAAACCCCCAAGCTGTAACGGCAGCTGGGCGGTCTGACACGGATTGTAACATTCGATCGGGCCACCCTATTTGTCCTGCGCAAAGGGTGGCTTTAATTTTTGGGATTTCTTCCCGCTACCACATTTAGGAGAAGTCCCATGGTGATTAATTTTGCAGAACTCGATCGGGTGATCGAGGACGATCGTAAGCCGATGCATGTGTACCTGGTGGGGACGCAGCAGGATGTGCAGACGACGATTAATCAGTTGTATGTTTTGCGATTTAGCGATCGGGTGCGCTGGAGTCCTCCGGTTCCGGTTCCGGGTTCGACGTGGCGCTATGTGAGTGTGATGGAGCGAGATCGGGCTTAGTGGGTCAATCGCCCTAAATTCGCAGATCCCCCTAAATCCCTCTCCCAGTGCGGGCTACCGTGTATACACAAGTCGATCTCAGACTCGTTTTCCAAAGACCTTACCCTCTAGAACCTTGATTTCTCGTTGCCAATTCTCAATAGTCTAAAGTTGTTGAGAACCGAATCGTTTTTCGAAATTGATGCTGGGAAAGGGTTTCAGAACTTGTGATCACAGATTTCAGAGATGTGTGTACACAGTAGCCCAAAATAGGAGAAGGGGTTGGGGGATGAGGGTAAATTTGCAAAACTGGGATGCACTCTTGTCATTTACGTTACTTGCTCTAGAAAAACACTAGAAAGGTGGCATTTGTGATCTCACTCACATAACATTTGTCGATGATATCACAACTTAAAATTCTCAGGTTTTCCACGATCGCTTCTTAAAATTCTAATTAAGTTGAAACCAGTGCTCAGATCGCTATAGACACCGCGCTGTGTCAAGGAGTTGCTCTATGCGGGCTCTTAACGCTCCCCCCATCATTACAGAATTACAAAAGAGAGAAATTCAGCAATTATCTCCCATTTCTCGCTATCGCCTTCGTAAATTATTAAGTCAGTATCTTAGCTCCGCGCCCCTAATTCATCATGCAGAGGCCACTGCTGTCATTTCTTCGCTCTCAGAGGCCCATACCTTACTGCCAGGGCGACGATCGGGAAGACCTCAACCCCTAGAAACTCTCATCTCCCTCTATCATGAACTGTCGGAGAACGCTAGCAAATCTGAAACCAGTGATACATCGGATCAACTCTATACGGTTCAACAGCAGCTCTTTCAGGCATTAAACTTACGGTGGCCCCTGTCTGCTCAGCTTCCTACAGTCTCAGAGGATGCGGTGTTTTCCCGCTATTCGTTCTATTATGACGATGCTGTTCGGGAGGGACTGCTTTACGATGGCATCCTCTATGGTCGAGTCTACACAATTTTGAGTCATCAGCGAGGCCATGCTTGTATCGTAGCTTGGGTTCTTCAAGAACAAAAAGTCCCGGTGATTGTCACTCCCAGTAAAGATGGCTATGAGTTCTGGGTAAGCTTGCAATCTTCTAGCTATGCTGTCTTAATTAAGCAGGATCAAGATTTACTCAGTTGGGTGAAAGCTTTGTACCCCATACTACGGCGTTTTAGAGCCCAATTCCCCATTGAAGATCCCTACGGATCCCCCGCCCAATCAGAGATTTACCGCATACCCGCGATAGCTTAATCCATCAGAGCGTTCCGGGTATTATTTTTATCTGGTTTAACTGTGAAAAGTACTCGGTTTTTCCACATTTTCTACCTACTATTAGGGAGTGTGCGAAAGATCTAATAAGGACAAATCCCTCCTCAGAGTTTCACTTAGCAAATTCCGTTCCTTGATTGCTTTCATCGATCGGAATTCCTAAGTCAATTCTGAGGATTTTTCATTTGTAAACTAGTTTCTAGTATTGTAGCAGTCGTTACTTTCTCCATTGTGCGAGGCTTAACCTGAGGCGGTCGATGACCTTCATAGATAGATTTATGGTAAAGGGGACTCCTATCATGATGGTGTCACTGAAATGATGGTGTCACCGCAATAATGGCGTCACTATGGAGGGGTCTCAGCCTGTATCGTGAGAATAGGACAAAATATCTAATTCAGTTGATTGAAAAATTCTAATTGGTTATCTGCCCTCTTTCTTCACAATTAATATCTACGATAAGTATTGTGCGAAAGATCAAAAGGACAAAACACCTGCCTCAGATATTCTACTTAGTGAATTCCGCAAAATTGATATAATTGCAATTTTTCGGAGTCGCTTAGAGGATGCCTGAGGAGTTTTTTTGTTTGGGGTGCCCTAAGGGGAGTCTGAAAAATGTGCTCGATCGCATCGTTAACTCTGCTTGATAACCTATTGTGTACACACAGGTTAATCTCGACTCATTTTCCAGAAATCGGATGCCCAGGAATGTTGGCCCCAGAACCTTGATTTCTCGTTGGTAATTTTCAACAATTTAAAATTATTGAGAATTGGAATGATTTCTAAAATTGAGACAGATCAAAAGTTTCAGGACTTGTGTTCATAAATTTCAGAGTCGTGTGTACCCAGTAGGCTGGATCGCCCATCACCGCTCGAAGAGATTGGTTTCTATGATTTCTATACGCCCCATTTGAGATCTTTCTAAGTCGCTAGTCGTTTCACCATAGGACTCATAAAGCAGAGACTGAGCTTGTTTCGGGCATCTTCCAGCGTCCACTTAAAAGTTCTTGCCCCAAGACTTGTATCGGTGTTCCATTCAAGTATTCGACCGTTTAATCACCCGATGCACCGCCACTGGGAAAACCCCAATTTTCCTTGAGCGGCCTTTTCTGCCTTCGAGCGATCACAAGACAAAATGGCTATCACACACAATAGGGATGTCGGAGAACGAAAGAAGCGTAAGGCTGGATACTGACTCAGGTTAGAGGTCTAGAGTCGGGAATAGTGCAGATCATGGATGGCCTGTAACCGAATAAAGGCTTGAAGAATTGCTGAGAGTTCGCAGGGATAAAGTACATACTCTGCAGCTCCCAATTGCATGGCTTTCTCAGCTTCCTGAGTATCCTTAGCCAGCCAAAGAACCCGCAATGTAGAGTTTAAAGGTTGCTTCATCAACCATTTGAGAACCTTCAGCCCACTGTCTGGCGTAATGTCCTCAGCTAAAAATAAAATCTGGGGCTTACCCGTTTGAGCCGTTGCTAATAAAGCAGCTTGGGCAAGCTGACTATTGGGCTGGATCGTGACGCAATAGCCTCGAGTTTGCAACACCTGGGTTAGGGCTTGAGATAGGGGTAAATCCCCCTGCAAGATTGTAATCTCAGGAGCACGATCGGATAACTGACTGGTGGTAACCACCTGATTGCCACCCCGATTGCGCGCTGTGTTTAAGGCTACCTCAGCGGACTGATACAGCGCTTGTAGCGTTTGTCCATGGGTGGGATATTGGGTAACGCCCGCACTAAAGGTTATCTTTAAGGATTCGCCCTGGGACAATGGCAGAGGTTGGCTACGCAAATGTTCTAGGGCGAGGGCAATCTCCTCATGGCCTTCTTGCTCCGTTGCTCCATAGCCTCCAATGACAATGGTCGCTCCGCCCCAACGAGCAACAATATCCCCCGATCGCGTGTATTGTAATAGGCATTGCCCCACTTGTTTTAAAACTTGATCACCCACTTGATAACCGTACTGTTCATTAATGATTTGTAAGTTATCGATCGACAGAATGCTGAAATAATTGACTACCTGGGCTCGTTTCGCTAATTGGATCAAGCGATTCAGCTCTTGGATAGCCGCCGATCGCTGAGAAAGTCCTGTTAAGCGATCAATTTCTGGGTGCAATCGCAAAACTTGAGTTCTCTCTAAACGGTTCAAAATTCTGGTTACCATTTCTGAACCAATAATTGGCAAACTGGCAAAATCATCGGCCCCAGAGGTAAATGCTTTTTGAATCTCCTCGGACGTAGAGGCTCCTAACATCATGATGGGTAACCAGCCCCAGCGCCGATCCTGTCGCAGCAGTTGACACACTTCAAAACTTGCTCCTGAAAATGCTTGACTATCCAGGATCAATAAATCGGGAGGAGTCGTTTCTAGGCTTTGCCATAGCGATTGTAAGTCATAGAGCACATGCACTTGCAACCTCCAAGGGGACATCAGGGAGGTAACCAGTTGCCCTGTTGCCACGCTCTCACTCACCACTAACAGAGTGGAGGGATTCTCGGTACTGGGGCACTCTAGTAAAGACTGCAAGGTCTCCAAAATCATCTGTACTGGGCTTGACCGATCGAGGAATCCTGCATACCGATACCCCATTACCGATCGTCGATCGGTAAATGCATCTCCATCTGTTAGGATCAGCACTGGGATTTCGGGCATTTCCTGGAGCAATTCTTGGAGCAGTGCCAGCACAGTATCACACCCCGGATCAAAGGACAGTGAAACCATGACTAAATCGGGCCAATGGCGAGTCAATGCATCTTGTACCGCTGTCAACGACGCCACCACTTGCACCCGAAACGTCTGAAAGGAGTCTCCAGCAAAAACCGTGTCAGCCCAAGTTGTTCGGTGATCGACCAGTAAAATTGAATAGTGTTGACGCAGATTTGTCTTCGAGGAATTCGTTGCGCTCTCAGAATAGGACTCAATCTCAGCTGCTGTAGATTCTGGTGTTTCATTCGTACTGTGCAACTGATCCACCTTGGAAGCCTTAAGGTAGGCACTATTTAAGCGATACCCCAAACCATAGACTGTTTCAATCAAATCCTTTGCACCAACGGCTTTGAGTTTTTGTCGGAGTCCCTTAATGTGGGATTTGACGGTATCTTCACCGGGTAGATCATCTGATAATGACCAAAGCTGATCCAGAATTGCTTGACGGCTATAGACCCGCTGATTGTTGCGCATGAAGAGTTCTAGCAACGAATACTCTTTGGGGGTGAGAGCCAAGGGTTGCCCCGCAAAGAATACTTCGCAGAGATTAGGATTAAGGGTTAAATCTCCCCAACTTAAAATGGGTGATGCCTCGCGATAGCCTCCCCGCCTCAGTAAAGCCCGAATGCGGGCTCCTAATTCGTCAACTCGAATCGGCTTGGTGAGGTAGTCATCTGCGCCAGCGTCCAGTCCTTCAATTTTATCTTGACTCGTGCCTCTGGCTGTTAGCATCAAGATCGGAATCTGATTTCCACACTCTCGAATACGGCGACATAGGCTGACTCCATCTAGACGCGGGAGCATGACATCCAAAATGACTACATCGTAATCAGCACCCTGAAGATACTCCCAACCCTCCAAGCCATCAAAGGCAACATCGACAGTGTAACGCTGCACAGATAGAGCATCAGCTAGTTGTTGAGCAAGGTACTGATTATCTTCTACCAGCAAGATTTTCATTACAAACCTAACGTGATTTCAATCATGGCTGCCCAAATATGCTGAAGTACATTCTAAAAAGAATGACTTCTCGATATTAGGACGGCCTATGGTACTTTTAATCTCTTAACGTAGTGATCATCCTCTCCAAAGTGAGTTTTTAACTACCTATTTTTAATTACCTACAATGCAGCGAAAGATCAAATCTATTCTACAATTTACTAACTATCGCAGCGAGCTCACAGAAATGCTGTGAGATTGATCACATCCATCCGCTTCTTCGTTAGATTTTACTTCATTGGATTAGGCTTGTCTTTATGATCCTGCTGGATTGCGATGGGGCGATAATGGCTCGGATAGGGAAACTATGAAGTTCAGAATAAACGCCCGTGAAGGAATATCCTGTATAGGATCATTGAAGTACCGTAAACTGCTGAATAGGTGTTTCCTAAGATATCACCGATCGCACAACGAACATGATTCACTCCTATTCGATTCAACAATCTCTGAACATGGAACAGCCTGGGGCTGAGCAGTTCTCAATGGAGCAATCTACAATCCAAAGTGAAGCGATCGAGCAAACCACAGAGCATCACGCCACAGAGCATCACGCCACAGAGCATCAATCTGAAATACCTACCTCTATAGGGTTAGATGGACAAAAACCTTCTATCGCTGAACTGGAATCTGAAATTAAGGCTTTGAAAGCACGGGATGCCACCCTACAGAAGATTAATCACGATCTGGAACGTCAAATTATTTGCCAAGCCCAAGCCCTTAGTGCCGCTCGCCAGGAATTAAAACATCAACAGTATCTCTTTCAGCCGTTGGTAGAAAAGCTGCCGGATATTATCGTTCGCTACGATCGTCAACTTCGCTGTATCTATGTTAATCCTGTAGTCTTTCAGGAGTGTGGCATTGAAGCCGATGCGATGATCGGGAAGCATCTCTCAGAATTCAAGATTCCCCAACAGGTATGCGATCTCTGGACTCGCGAGCTACAACAGGTATTTTTACAAAAAAAGCAGGGTTGTTTTGAGTTTAGTTATCAATCTCATTCCAGCCTGCAGTCTTATCAAGTCCTTGTGATACCGGAATTGGAGCGAAGGGACGAAGTGGAATCCGTCATAGCTGTTATCCACAATGTTACTGCTTTTAAAAATAAGGAAACCCAATTTTTCCAAGCACTCCACGAAAAAGAAATTTTCCTTCAAGAAATTCATCATCGGATTAAGAATAATATGCAAATGGTGTCGAGCTTGTTAAATCTTCAAGCTGGCTCAATTACCTCTTCGAGTCTGATTGACTCTCTATCCGAGGCCCAGTCACGCATTCAAGCAATGGCACTGATTCACGAGCAACTTTGTCAATCTTCAACCTTTAGTCATATCAATTTTCGAGATTATGCAGAACAACTTGCATATAATTTGCTGCAATCCTATCATCAAGATAATCATTGTCCTACGTTACATTTAGACATTGCTAATGTTGATCTCGCAATGAATCAAGCGATTCCCTGCGGATTAATTATGAATGAATTAATCACTAATGCATTTAAATATGCTTTTCCTAACCAGTCTGCAGGAGAGATCCATTGTATTTTTCAACAAGACGATAATCAAATGTGTAGTTTGACGGTTTCCGATAGCGGAGTCGGTTTACCCATTGGTGTAGATATCTATCATACAGATTCTTTGGGTTTCCAATTGGTCACAGCCTTGGCCGCTAAATTACGGGGGACTCTGGAAGTAGATCGAAGGACAGGTAGCCGATTTGTGCTGCAATTTATGAGAGTTTAGTGAATAATAGACACCTAGAGGGGGTGCTCTTTAAGATGGACAAAATTGGACGCTAAAGTCCTGGACACTAAAAGTCAGAAAAAGTCAGAGATGTACAGCAGAAATGGTTAAAGTTTGGGGTTAGTTCTATGGTGATCGTGTCTTCCCTATTGGTTCTCCTACGCTTATCTTGTGGATGCTAAACATGCCACCCAGTCTTCAAATTTTGGTTGTTGAAGATGAACCCATCATTGCCATGGATCTTCGCCACCGATTGATCCATTTAAACTATGGAGTTGTAGGTATCACTGATTCGGCTGAAGCGGCAATTTCTCTGGTGGAGGAGACTCGGCCTGACTTGATTTTGATGGATATCTGTTTGAATGGAGTCATGGCGGGCATCGACATTGCGGATCAGATTCGATCGATCTATAACGTTCCCGTCATTTTTTTAACGGCCCATGGTGATCTGGGCACTTTTGAACAAGCAAAGGCTGTTTCACCCTTTGGTTATGTGATTAAACCTTTTTCTAATAAGGACTTGATCACAACGATCGAAATTGCCATTAGTAAATATCAAGCTGAAACTGCGATTCAGAAAGCACTGGAACGGGAACGAGAACTCAATCAACTCAAGTCCCAGTTTATTGGCTTGGTGTCCCACGAATTCCGGACGCCGTTAAGCATTATTTCCATCACCTTGGATATGTTGGAAAACTATCCTGCTCAACTGACTGAGACAAAACGTCGCACTTACCTCCATCAAGCGAGATCGGCCCTCGAACATCTCCGGGAAATGCTGGAAGATGTGTTGATCATGAACGAGTCCACCACGCGAGAAATTTCCTGCTACCCAGTCGCCATCAATCTTGAAGAGTTTTGTCAAAAGATTATTGATGAGACCAAAGCAGTAAGCCTCCAAAACCATAGCATTCAGTTAATCTCTAGCCCATCGACACTGTCGCCAGAGGATATTCCAGTTCTTTTGGATCCTAAGTTGACTAAACATATCGTGACGAATTTGCTATTGAATGCCCTGAAATACTCGCCTCCTAGTAGTTCGGTTGAAGTGGAACTGAGCCACAGTGAAGCCGAAGTTCGAATAGTTGTGAAAGATACAGGAATTGGGATCCCCCCAGCGGATCAAGCAAATCTGTTTAAGCTGTTTTATCGAGCATCTAACGTTGGGATGATTCAAGGCACAGGCTTAGGGCTGGCGATCGTCAAACAGTGTATTGACGCCCACAATGGCAACATTTCTTTTGAAAGCCAGTTGGGTAAGGGGACGACGTTTACTGTGCGGCTCCCGAATTGTCAGCCCGCGACCATTGAAACAACAATTCCCTGGGCTAGCTAATCTTGCGCCCGCTAGCTAGTCGGGGCTAGCAGGTGCCAGGATCTACTAGTTCAACTGCACCACCGGTTGATCTTCTACGAGCGTGCGCTGCGTTAATAAATCCTCCACCGTAATTCGCAAAAAGCGCTGAGCATCTACCTGAAACTGCACTTTGATCCGATCGCTGCCCGGTACTCCCGGCGGATCAAGTTCTGCAATATTCCGTGCCCCCTCTTTATCGTTAAGCGGTTGAACCGTCGTAACTTGGCTGGAAAGATTGCGGGTTACTAAACGATCTCCATCGAAATATACTTCCGTTTGTCCGGTTTCGTTACCCAGTTCCCCGATGATTAGTTCAATGCTAGGTTGGTGTTCTCGGGAAGCCCCCAGGACAATTTCGACTGCTTTTTCCATCGGGTAAGGCTGGCCTGTGCGAATAATGGGATGCCAGTTATGGGCGTTGATTCGACGATCCCAAAAGCGCACACCATAGCCGTGGTAGAGAAAATCCTTGAGCTCGACCCCTCGATCGAGTTGCAAAGCACCTTGGGCGATTGCTTCAAAGGGTTTATCCGATCGAATCTTGCTGGGATCAAAGTACTGGTGCAGCCAGGTTTGTACCGCTGGAATCTGGGAGGTTCCTCCCACCAACAGCACTGCACCAATATCCTGCATGTCCAAGCCTTGCCGTTTGGCCTGTTGCAGCACTTGATGCATGGCGTCGTCCAGGCGGGCAAAAAACTGATGTTCTTGCAGGATTGTATTAAAACGATCGCGGGTCAAGGCTAACTCGTAGCTCTCAAAGGTTTCGTCATTAAAAAAGACTTCCTGGGCTTGGGTTTGTAGCGACAGGGCAATTTTTAATCGTTCTGCCAAACGAGTCGTGACGGGACTGACTTTTAAGCCTTGGGTCTGCACAAAATGATCAACCAACCAATGATCGATATCCGCCCCCCCCAAATTCTGTCCGGCCTTGGCCAGAACTCGAGCCGTTTTTACCTTCTGGCCAGACGTTTCCGCAAAGGATTTTTGTCCCCATTTCAAAATAAATCCCAAGGATTGCCCTGCAGATTGTTGAATTAAACGGGTATCCAGTTGAACTAAGGAGAGATCCAACGTCCCGCCGCCGAAATCCACGACCAACAGACATTCTTGATCGGCTAACCCGTAGCCTAGGGCTGCTGCGGTTGGTTCATCCAACATACGCACTTGGTTAATTTGCAATTCTTCGCAGACCGTTCCTAACCAGAGCCGATAGGCTTCAAAGCTATCAACCGGGACGGTAAAGACGATCGAATCGAGAATATCAGGATTGAGTTGGCTAACTTGCTGGATTACCTGACCTAAAAACCAGCGGCCCACCTGGGGAAATTCGATCGCCCGACCATCCAGCTCTGGCACAAACCCTTGGACTGTCGAGCCAATGCCACGTTTAAAATTCCGAAAAAATCGCGCGTCACTCGCTAAATCTAAGGCTCGATCGCGTACCTGCTGACCTGCAACAACGTTGCCCCGAGCAGCATCTTCCACATAGAGCAAGCTGGGGATTAAAGGCGGATTTTGTGCCAGTTTGAGCGATAACTCGGGTACCGATAGGGTTTCGGCTTGTTGACTGACTGCATTCCAACGGGCAATTACAGTGTTACTCGTCCCAAAGTCGATCGCGTAGGTCATAGATTTGCTTCAATCCTCAACAGGAAACGGATCAGCAGAAATTTAGTCAAAATTGGCAATTTAGCCATTTGCAGATTGAGCTAAACACAGAGTGGCGAAGCCGTGATTCGGCACAAGGGCGATCGGTTTTGTCCTTTTGGGCCAAGTTCCCTCCCGCGTCTTCCCTGAGTGTCGCTCACTGGCTAACAATACCCCTCCCAAATCCTAGCAAATCTCTCTATTTGGACTGAAATCACGGTCCTCAAACCCGCAATTCCCATGGATTTAGTGAAGAAGCGTTAAGATATACAAAGTTTTATATCTCGACTCCTTGCAGGATGGGCAAACGACCATGGTGGATTGGCTACGGCGACTTCAACCAGTGATTTCTATTCCCGATCGAAGTCAATATCGTGGGGTCACCGTGGCCTGCGGTGTATTAGGAACTTGGGCTCTCAGCACAGCGCTGTGGTTGAGTCTTGACTGGCAACAGATCTCTTGGGGCATCCGCTGCCTAGGGTTTCTCTGTCAAACGTTTCTTTACACAGGATTATTTGTGACCGCTCATGATGCAATGCATGGATCTGTGGCTCCCCGCGATCGCCAGCTGAACGATTGCATTGGTCAGATCGCTCTATTTTGCTATGCCATGTTTCCCTTTAAGAAAATGGCCGAGATGCATCATCTTCACCATGCTATTCCAGCCCGACCGGGCGATCCTGACTACCACAATGGTCGCTGGACTCACTTTTTTGGGTGGTATGCCCAGTTTATGGTCAACTACTGGAGCTGGATCCGCTTATTTCTGCTGATTTGCAGCTTCCACGTAGTTCATCAGCTTTTCCATATTGAGGAAGCTAACTTGACCTGTTTTTGGGTATTGCCTTCGGTTGCCAGTTCTTTCCAACTCTTTTTCTTTGGTACTTTTTTACCCCACCGCGAACCCGCAGAGGGCTATCATAATCCCTGCCACGCCCGTAGTACGGCCTTCTCAGAGTTTTGGTCGTTCATCACCTGTTACCACTTTGGCTACCATGAGGAGCACCATGAACTGCCTCACTTAGCTTGGTGGCAATTACCGGCAGCTCGTCGCATGCGCATGGGTTCTTAACAGGCAGATCCTAGCGCGAGCGTACAGGCGTTGACAGGGGAGAACTGGGAGGAGGGTTACTGGGATCTAGGTAGTAGGCGGTATAGAGATTCGTCGGCACTTTACGCGAATCATTCGCCACCACTCCAAATACTTTTGTCGGTAAGAAGTTCAGCGTTTCTAGGACGTGCTCGTAGGCATCTCGGTTGGTTTTGCCCACCCGTGCCACTAGTAGTAGACCATCGGTTTTGGCGGCCACCAGATGCGCATCGGAAAGGCCCGCTAGGGGCGGCGTATCGTAAATCACCAAGTCGTAGCGCTCTTGCAGGTGTGCCATGATCTCCTCCATATAACTAGAGGAGAGTAAAGTCACTGGATCAGCAGTCGGTTGGCCTGCCGTAAGTACGTGAATTTGCTCATTCAAAGAAGAGACTTGAATAAAAGCTTGGGGATCTCCTTGGGTCGTAATCAAGTCACTGAGTCCGTGGGCATTGGACACCCCAAGTCGGCTATGCAATTGTGGATAACGTAACTCTGTGTCCACCAGCAGAACCCGTTGCCCCATGGAAGCGGCGGCTTGCGCCAGATAGGTCGCTGTTGTGGATTTGCCATCCTGGGGAGTGGGAGAACTGATTGAGATTGCTCGAATCGGACGATCGGCATTCAGGAGGCGAAGATTAGTTTGTAGTAACCGAAAGGATTCTAAAAAGGGTAATGTGCCAAAGGCATTAGGCTGGTTGGCCGTCAGCATTAGGCGATTGGGCTGAAAGAGGTTAGCTGCGGTAGAGGAATCCCCCAAGGCAGAGAGTTCTTGGTTAAACGGAATAACGCCCAATAGCGGTAACTTACTCGCTTTCTTAATTTCCTGCGGGGTATGAAAGACATTACTCATACGATCGACGATCACAGCAGTAATAATGCCTAGTACCAAGCCCAATACGCCGCCGAGGAGCAAATTGGTCTTCAAGCTTGACAATTCGGGATAGAGCGTAGGGGTGACAATTTCCCAGGGGGTTTGCCGCTGACCTGCATCGATATCTAAGGCCGATCGCTTAGCCAAGAACTGATCAAGGTTGTCCGTAGAGACCTTCAGTTCCCGTTGAATATCAGTATATTCCCGAGCTACATTAGAAAGATTTTTAATGCGTTGGGCCAGTTCATCTTCTGTTTTGCGCAGAGCGCGATCGCGCTCTGCATAGTCCCGCACTTGGCTGGCCACTTCTTCCCGAACCCGTTCCGCTTCTCGTTCCAACAGAGGCATGAGCTTGGCCCGATTATCCCGAAGAATTTGCATATCTTCGGAACCCGCTTCATAAATACTGCCCTGTTCAGCAATCCTGGCATCCAGTGCCAGCAATTGTCCTAATAGTTGTTTGTAGGTGTCGCTTTGCTTCAGGGCAATGGTGGCTGTGCGATCGCTGGGTGATCGATCGATTTCGTTTTGCAATTCCTGGTAAAGCCCCATGGACTGCTTCAACTGCACCTCATTGTCTAGCCGTTGCCGTCGGAAGGTCGCCACCTGCTCTGAAAGTTCCCGGCTCTGGGATTCAGGATCAAAGAAGGTATTCTGCTGCCGGAAAGTCTGCAATTTTCCTTGCCAGTAGCTCACCTGATCTTTTAACGGCTTCAATTGCTCGTCAATAAAAGTAATTCCCTTTTTAGTATCCGCCAGTCGATCTTGGAGGGCATAGTCAATGTAGCGTTTTCCCAGCGCTTCCAGAATATCTTTTACCCGTTCGCTACTGGAGTCATTGTACTGAACCTCAAAGATATCCGTTTCGCCCACGGGCTTGACTTGCAGTCCTTTGACAATTGATCCATAACTGATATCGGGATATTTCCCTTTCAGTTCGTTAACCACTGGATCGACTAAAGCCGGACTGATTAACAGGCGCAGTTTAGTTTCGTCGTAGCCCTTGGCAATTCCGGAGGGCGATCGCTGTTCTTCTCGCAGTGCCTGGGGCAAGGAGGAAACCACTTGGTTTTCCACGGTAACCGGTCGAGTCAGAATTTGTAGAGTGGCTCGATAGGTTGGATCAAGCTTCCCTTTGGCTGCTGCTGCTGTTGCCACCACGGTGGTGACGCCTAGAATAATCAAAGCTCGCCGCTTAAGAATAGACAGCAACTGGCTAATATCTAGAACATCATTCTCTTCGTTCGGGCGAGGCTGATTTCCTCCAATGGCGGGCAACCAGGAGGGCCGTTGCCCATTTCCAGGCGTGGACGAGGGGGGAATTGATGGGGGAAATCCGCTTTCCATTCTGACCTCAAGGGGGGATTAAACAAACAATTGCAGTGAGGACCGCGTAATTTCAGGATGGAGACCTGTTTTTCAGCATCGTCCAAATATGACGATGGGATTAATTATTCCGATCGAAGATGGCTCGGAATACATTCACAATGGTGCCTAGCGGCCCAAATACTTGAGCAGACTCTCCAAACACCGACAATCCTGACCGTCGTACGATGATGACATCTTCATTACGCAGAGGAGGGTTATTTACTTCATCAAACCCTGCGGATAGATTGACTTTAACCTCCCGTTTAACCGCCGTTCCATCGGTGTTTAACCGTACAAAATCCACTTTACTCCGAACAGCCCGATTGTTAAAACCGCCTGCGGTCAAAATGGCTTTGTTCAACGGCGTATTAGGAGGAACTTCGATGACACCCGGTGTCCCGACTTCACCCATGACAGCAACACGGATGCGATCGGGAGAAAAACTTGCAGCAGAGGCAGTGGCAATTTCAGCATTCGTGAGATTGGTTGCCTGGGGTACGACGATCGTATCGCGATCTTGCAAAATCAGATCTTGAGTTTGATCTCCCGTTTGTAATAAAGCCCAGAGATCAATGTTAAAAATTTGCTGGGTACCTTGCTGACTAATTCGTCGAACTTCAATATTCCGCAGATTAGCCATCGGCTTGATACCCCCAGCGGTTTGAATTGCGCGGGTAAGGGTTGGGAAAATGCGGGCTTGGTTAAAGGAATCCCGCGCTTCCCCCGGAATCCCTGCCGTGGGAACCCGAACGCTGCTTTCCACTGTGTGGGTACCGGGACGATAGACCTCGCCGACCACTGTAATGTTAAGGGGTTGAATTTTTTCTGCGGAAAAACTGGTTGTTGCCAACTGATAAGACTCGGTCAAATCAAGTTTTTCGGCAGCAGGCACAAAAATGGAGTCCCCATCCCGCAGCACCACATCTTGGCTGGTGTCCCCATTGCGGACAAATTCCCAGAGGTTAACGGTGTATACTTGCCCTGCTCCACCCCGCTGGGCTCGACGAATTTCAATGCGATTCAGATCAGCGGATTGGTTAATGCCTCCGGCGAGCTTGAGGGCACGGGTTAAGGTCGGTAAGTTTGCGGAGCCGACGATATTACCCGTATCACTAACCGGGTTCAGCGTCACGTCATAGGCTCCCCGTCGACTGACTTCTCCGGCAACGGTCACTTTGACTGGGCGCGGCGCTAATAGCGTGATGGTCACGACGGGATAGCGCAAAACTTTACGATACTTTTCAGTTGCGCGGGCCGTTGCTTCCGTCAGGGACAGCCCCCGCACCGGTAAGGATCCGAATTGCAGCAAGCTAATCGTCCCGTCCACTAAAACTTGCGTTTCTAGGGAGTATTGGGGCGCTTTGAGTACATCAATTTTGACCCGATCGCCGGGGCCAAGGATGTAGTCTTCATCCAGAGGAGGACGATTGACGATTGGGGCAACCGCATTGGGAGGGAATTGCGTCGATCGGCGGGGGAGTGAGGTTTGCGCGAGGGCAATGGACGGCAGCAAACCAACCATGGTTGCTAGCAGACTGGTACTAACTGCGCAGGTTTTCAACAGGCCAACACGCACGAGACCCATGCTGCAATTGGAAAGAGGATAAAGTCGGACAACCATAGGGAAGCAACCTGTGGAACGCCAAAAATAAGAACGACTGCGATTCAACGATTTAACTTTAACGATTTAACTTTAACGACTTAACGGAAATAATGAACCGAGAATTTAAGATTTCCAGAGAAAGGTTACTGAAAAAGACTATCCAGAAGCAAAATAGTTCCTATTAACACTTCCCCAGTTCTAACACCTCGGTGAAATTATTGAACCTCATCATCCCAGAGGATTTGCAAACTCTTCATCTAAGGCCGAACCTTAAGCTAGGGGGTATTTAACCCTTAACGATCGAACCTTGCCTTTTGATTAGCTGGCTTTGGATCCATAAAAAGCTGCCTAGGGCGAGGCTGGCCAACCCCAGACAGCCCCCCCACAACAGCCACCCAAATCCTTGAGTCTGGCTCATTGACAGAGTTAATCCTAAGGTGGGCACTGCCAATCCGATCGTGATCACCAAGCTTTTCAAGACTGCATTCATTCTAGTAATGCTTAGACTTTGGCCGAGCAGAACGCCTAAAGGTGCACAGAAAAATAGGTAATAAAAGCTCTGGTAAGCCAACATTGCCTTAGGTGTGAGGCGAAGGCTACGACCATTATTGGGAAATAGATAGCGAACTAAGCTAATCTCTGGGGTCAACTGCAAAACATGACGTTGATCGGGACGATCGATGTATAGCGCAAGCATTCCTTGCTGATAGGTCACGACAAAGCGATGGACTTGATGGGGCGTCAGCGCATTTGGCACCGTGAGGCTAATCAGATCACCATTGTTACCCGCCATGGGGGTTCGTAGACGAACGGTAACGTTATCACCCCCTTGACCCAGGGTGAAATTTCGATGAGTAGTATCTTGAGAAAGAGAAATAATCCGAGCTGGCCCCGTTTGATCCAGGGTGTGGGTTTTCGCGATAACCACAGCGGTTAATTCCTGAGATCGTTCGATCGCAGTGGAGATGTGGGCAGCGGGCTGAGTAGACAGCAGCCATTGCTCTGGGTGAGTCACGGCACCCTGGCTCCCTGCAACGGCTTCGGAGACTTTGCCTTGCCAAGTTAAGGTCGGCCCATGGCCGCTGCGATCGCCGTAGGGCCCTGGGCCTTCAAAGTGATAGTCCGCAATGGGATTCGGTAAAGCGGGGGAGGGCATCTGCAACAACTGGGCAATTTCGTCTTCAGCTAAGGCGCGATCGGCCATCATGAAGGCTTTGACTTCGCCATCCCAGGGGCGATCGCCGGTGACTTCATTGCCAATCGCTAAAGGATAATGACTATCCCAACCTTGAATTTGGGCGGATTTCTGAAGCCCGATCGGCAAGAGGATCATGATTCCGGCCCAAGTAATCAACAGCAGGGCAACCACACGGGGATTCCGCCAACCCCGCTTCACCCACTGCCACCAACGGGCATCCGATCTCAACCACTGCTTTGCTAACCACCAAAGTCCTGCCCCTAGGAATCCACCTAGCGTGTTTGTGACTAAATCGTTAAGGCTGGTCGATCGGGAGGGCAGAAAGGTCTGCAACGTTTCCACCAGACAGGACAGGCCCATACTGGCAAAAACCGTGATTAGCCAAGGGGAAAAGCGGTGGAGGAATACTGTTGGAGCAGATTGCCGCCGCCTTTGCCAATGCAACCAAGCTACCCACGCAAACCCGTAGGGCATGAATAGCAGAACATTGTTGTATCGATCTTCCCAATTCGTTGTGCTGAAGAAAAATTCGTCGATCGCGTCCTTCAGGCTCCAATCTGCGATCGAAAACTTGAAGGGCAATAGGGTGCCAACCAGAATCACGATCGTACTGACGAGCAGCAAGAACCATGACCAGTGAAAGTGGGAAAAAATTTGCCTAGACCGGGTTTCAGAGCGCGTCATTATCCATTCTCCAAATTCAGCAAAGATTGAGTTAATTAGACCGAGTAGATTGGGGACTTACTTGGTGACTGATATCGTGACTTAATAGTGAGTGATTCAATGACGCTTAGGCAGGTTGGTGCTTCAAGAAAATCGTGAATGAGAAAGATAACCGTGAAATTGTTTCAGACAAAAACAGCTTGAGAAGAAACAGCTTCAGACAATCGAGCGGATTTTCGATCGCCTGCCTGTGTCTAAGAATGCAGGCTAACTTGTGTAGAAACAGGAGCAGGAATTTGAGCTACGATCGCCTGTCCGATTTCCAAGGAGGAGGTGGCCGCAGGGGATGGTGCGTTACAAACATGCAACGCAGCACCCTCCGGTATCAACAGAAAATCGTCCACCAGTTTGCCATCGGGCTGTAGTGCTTGCGCCCGTACCCCAGCATGGGTGGGAATTAAATCCGCCGATTGCACCTCAGGAATCAACCGTTGCAGACTGCTCACAAACAGCGATTTGAAGATCGATCGCAGGACTTCCTGGGCTCCCTGATCAGCATGCTTGGCTGCTAATTTCCAAAAACCGCCATAGGTCAGCGTTTCCCACGCATCCCGCCAGTCAAAATCGGTTTTGTGATAGCCCTCGCGTTTGAGACTGAGCACAGCGTTAGGGCCTGCGTGCACGGTACCGTCAATCATGCGGGTGAAGTGTACACCCAGAAAGGGAAAGCTGGGATTGGGCACGGGGTAAATCAATCCCTTCACCAAATGGCGTTTGTCGGGAACGAGTTCGTAGTATTCCCCCCGGAAGGGCACGATTTTGGCCGGGACGCTGGCTCCGGTTTGCTGGGCAATGCGATCGCTCTGCAACCCCGCACAGTTGATCAAAAATCGCGCTTCAAATGTCCCTGCGGAGGTTTCCAACACCGCACCGGAGGACTTGGCAACAATGCGATCGACGCGGGTATTACAGCGCAAATCAGCCCCTTGCTGCTGGGCTAATTCGGCATATTTCCGGCAGACGGCTTTGTAGTCAGCAATGCCCGTGGAAGCGACGTGAATCCCCGCCAAACAAGCGACATGGGGTTCGTAGTCCTTCACTTCTTCAGCGGTAATTTTGCGCACAGGCAAACCATTCTGTAATCCCCGTTGATAGAGATTCTCCAACAACGGCAACTCTTCCGGTTCCGTTGCCACAATCACCTTGCCGCAAACTTCGTGGGGCAGGTTATGCTCCTGGCAAAATTGCACCATCGATCGGCTGCCATCCCGACAGAACTTGGCCTTAAAGCTACCGGGCTTGTAGTAAATCCCTGAGTGGATGACTCCGCTGTTATTGCCCGTTTGGTGGTGCGCCCATTCTGCTTCTTTTTCCAATAGCAAAATCTTGGCCTGGGGATAGCGCTGCCCCAGGGTCATCGCGGTGGAAAGACCCACAATACCGCCACCCACGATCGCATAGTCGTACATCCGATTCCCCCTATTTGATTCGCCCTGATTAATTCCTTTCAATGTGTCCTGACTGGAATGTCTCCTGATTGGATGATCGCCAAGCGCTAGCCTATCTCTGACATAAGGGATTTGCAAAGAAATAATATCCCCTCTTCATTCCCCTACCCTCCTACCCTTTTACTCTCCTACCCTTACCCAATTGGGATTTTATTTATGCGCTGTTCCCTAACCTCAGAGCACATCAGTCTTATGCTAATCACAATATAAAAATCAAAACATAAATAAGCTGGCTCAGGCATTCTCGGAAATGGCTCCGCGATCGTCCCAAACCAGCTTGTCCATCTTGAAACCGTTAATTAAATCGCAACAACGGTGGTTTTTACACCCATCCCATCCAGCATGGTTTGAATTTCATCACAGTAGATTGCATTCATGACAATCACTTCATCCGGCTGGTATTCCTTAAGGAATTCCGGCGACTGGATCTGCTTGCCTACGCCGGGAATAAAACGGCCCTGACGGTGGGGGTTAATATCCACAATGCATTCCACCAATTCCTTGGTGTTCAGCGTGGTTAAAAAGGCCACACATTTAGAGCCAGACCCCCAGACTGCAACCCGTTTGCCCTCTGCTTTCATGGTTTCCAAGTGGATTTTCCAATGTTCTAGCTTCGGCCCGATTTGGGTCGCGAACCGTTCCACATCCTGGGCCACGGCCTCGACAGTTTCCTCAGCGGGATGGATTTTGTCGGAAATGCCAGCCACGGGTTTGGCTTCAATCATTAAGTATTGATCGCCGTAATCTAAGTACAGATCAATCACCTCAAAGCCAGACTTGCGGAAGAGGCGTGCCAGGGTTCCGGGCGTAAAGTAGGAGCAGTGCTCGTAGTAGATATCTTCAAAGGCTTGGTCACGCAGCACCCGGCCCATGTCAGGAATCTCAAAAAAGACGATCGTATCCAGCCGATCGCCAATAGATTTCCGCACGGTTTGCACCAGTTCTTCCGTTTGGTGAATGTGCTCTAGGGTGTGGCGACAGCAGATGAATTCACCCACCTGATCGCTATGCTTTTCAGAATAGTATTCTTGGATAAATTTCACACGACTGACCGCAGCACTCTGAACCCGTCCTACGATCGCGCTGGGATCGATTCCTACACCGGAACTATTGCTGAGTTCGCACATCATCAGCAAAAAATCACCTTTGCTACATCCAATTTCGACAATGTGCTTATCGTTAAGATTGTACTTATCAATTAGCCGTTGAGCCAACCGTCCCGCGAAGGAATTGAAGGTGGGTGAGAAACTTTGCTGGTCTTCGTAGATGGGGGAGTAGTCGGCATGGTTGGCATCGTAGGCCACATTGGTAATAAAACCGCAATGGGGACAGAGGCCCAACACCACATCCCCCGTGGGAAAATTCACCGCTTCCTCTTCACTGCTCATCATCAGGCAACTATGAACCGGCACATTCCGCACTTCATAGAAGACATGGAGTTCACCATGGCCGCAGCTAGGGCAGGCTTGCTGGATAGGGCGGGTTCCAGCGGGGATAGGGTTGGTGGTAGAGGTTTGAGTCATGATTTCCAATAGTGCTGAGCTAGACGAATACGATCGCAAAATTGACGGTTACAATATTTGCAGTTCCAACACTAGTACGATCGTAACCACACTAGTGTTTTGATAATGTTGCAATATCTACGGTTACAACGATACCTAGGCAACGATACCTAGGCTTTGACTGTTTCTGGTGTGAAAATCAAAGCGTCTTCAGGAGCCTGATCAACACCAACATCGTACTTGGCCACAATCTCTTCCGGCAGGCGGCTCAGATCACTCCCCCGCATAAAATCGCGCAGAGAGGTGCCTGTCGGGTGGGAATCTACGTTGGGTGCGCCGCTCATTTTTACGACTTCATCTAGGTGAACCGTGCGGAAATCAATGCTGTAGCGGGTGAAGCCGGCGGTGTTGGGAACGGTGGAGTGCATTTGTGCCCCTGCAAACAGGACAATCCCACCGGGAGGACAAACAAAGCGCACCTGCGGCTCTAGCTCGATCGTCTCGGTGGCGTGGGGTTGTTTGCGGGTATCGGACTTGATGTGTTGGGAGGCGTTTTTACGTCCGTTGCGGTTCCAATCGTAGTAGTTAAAGGTATGGGATTCATTGGTTACCCCTTGGCTCCAGTATTTAGGATGGAAGGCCATGGAGCATTCCGATTCAATGTCGTAAATGGGCAACCACCAGTTCAGTTGGCACATGGGTGCAGAGTACCAAGTATCTCGGTGGGGATGGTGGGCATAGCCAACGCCACTGGTCAGGTAATTATTTGCCGTCACCATGCGGAGACGGGGTACATCCAGGTAGGTGGATTCCAGATCGCAGGCCAATTCGCGCAAAATATCCTGAATCAGCCCTTTGGTCTTGGGATGGTGGATAAACTGGGGCTTCAGGGGAGCGACGATTTCCACATACTGCTCAACCGACATTTCATACTGCGCCAGCTTGGGATCTAAGCCACCAAAGGCTTCTTCGATCATGGTACGAGCATGGTCAATCAGCGAGATCGTGCTAGGGCGGGGGGAATACACGAAGATCTGACCGTCATAAAGCCGTTGCCGCCGTAGATCATCGCTCACGTTGGCATCAAAATAAACAGTGTGCATAGCAATAAATCCTTAATTCCCTGAACCGAGATACCAGTATTAACCACCCGGATGGGTATCTGAATGATCCGTGTTTTTACGCTACCCACGACTCTAGCCGCTTCCTTAGAACTCAACAAGCGACTTCATTGAGTCTTCAAAGGAGAATTGTGAGATTTACGCAACTATCCCAGTCTAGAGAAGGGGTTAGACCCTAGAGGGGCAACGAACAATCCGTCGGCTAACTCCGTTTACCTAGGTTAAAGATTTTACAAAGTCTTTAACCGAATTCAGCTCTTCATCCAGCCTAGGCGGTCACTCGATCGCAGTTTTAACCCGAAAATGGTTAGCCCGAAGCAGTTTGGGCTTGGCCTTCCAGTTGAATACCCAACACCTGGGTATAGGCTCCCCGCGCTTGGGTCACACCGATCGTCCGCTGGGCAGACTCAATCATCGGACGCCGCAGACTCACTACAATAAACTGAGCCGATTGTGCCTGATGTTTAATCATTTTGGCCAACTTCTCTACATTGGCTCCGTCCAAAAACATATCGACTTCATCAAAGGCATAGAAGGGTGAGGGGCGATAGCGTTGCAGCGCAAAGATAAAACTTAATGCCGTCAGCGACTTTTCCCCCCCAGACATGGATGCCAACCGTTGTACAGGTTTTCCCTTGGGGTGAGCAATTAAATTTAACCCGCCATTAAAGGGATCCTGTTGATCCTCTAATTGCAACCTCCCATCCCCGTCGGACAGGGTGGCAAAAATTTGTTGGAAGTTTTCATCCACGGCATCAAAGGCTTCCCGGAAAGCCCGTACCCGCAGGGTGGTGAAATTCTCAATGCGGAGCAACAATTCCGTGCGCTCTTCGCCGAGGGTGGCCAGCTTGTCGCTAAGTTCCTGCAAGCGTTCTTGGGTGCGTTCGTATTCCTCCAAGGCCAGCATATTGACCGGCTCCATAGCTTGAAGACGTTTTTGCAGCGATCGAATCTCGTGCTGCAACTGAGCCACATCCCGCGTCGCATCCTCTGGGATTTCCGGCAGTGGATCGGGCAGTTCCAGTTTCTGCTGCTCGATCTGTTCCTGCAAGGTGGATAACTCCTGCCGTCGGGTGGCTTGGGATTCCTGAACCTTTTGGCGTTGCCAATCGGCCTGCTGGCGTTGGGTTTGCAGTTCCCGCAGTTGTTTATCCAAGGCATCGCGCTTGTGGCGTTCCTCACCCAAGGTTTTATCCAATTCCACCAAGGCCGCTTGCAGTTCCGTAATTTTGGCTTGAATGTCAATCCGCTGGGCTTGCAGTTCCGTCGTTTGCTGCAAGGCATGCGTTTGCTGTTCGCGCAGTTCCTGTAATCGCGTTTCGCCCTGTTCAATGCGTTCCTGCGATCGCTGCTTTTGATTGACAATATCGGCTAACCGTTGCTCAACAGTCCGCAGTGCCTTTTCCCGCTGATCCAGTTCCGTTTCCAGTTGCCGCAGGTGGGCTTGGATTTGTTGCCATTCGCTGTGGGTTTGGGACTGTTCCAGGGTTTCCAGCGTTTGCCGCAACGTTGCTAATTGCGCTTCCTGATCGGGCAGAGATCGATCGAGTTCCTGTAATCGCGATCGTGCCGCTTCCTGTTCCTGGGATTGACTACGGATTTGTTGATCTAAAGACTCCCGCTGACTGGTCAGACGATCGAGGTCTTTGGTCAACTGTTCTGACTGGAGTTGTAATTCCCGATGTTGTTGGCGCGATTCAATCAGTTGCTTTGTGGTGTTCTGGTGGGCGATCGTCGCCTTGGCGATCGCGTCCTCGCAGCGGAACAAAATCGTATCAATTTCCCCCAGCCGTTCCCGCAGGGCCAGCACCTCCGCTGACTCGCCCACCTGCCCCGTCCCAAAGTGCAATGCAGATTTGCCAATGCTGCCCCCGGTCATCGCCCCGCTAGACTCCAACAGTTCCCCATCCAGCGTCACCATGCGGAATTTGCCCAGGTGTCGCCGCGCCGCACTGATATTTTCAAAGACGACCGTGCCGCCAAAAACATAGGCAAAGACATCCCAATAGCGATCGTCGCAGTCTACCAAGTCAATGGCATAGCCCACACAACCGTTTAGCGTCCGAATCGTCGAGGCATCGGGGATCTGGGGAGCCCGGATTTTGTTTAAGGGTAAAAACGTCGCCCGCCCCGCCCTTTGTTGTTTGAGGATCTCGATCGCCGCCGCCGCGATCGAATCATCATCCACCACCAAGTGGCCCAACCGAGCCCCCGCCGCAATTTCCAACGCCGTCTGATAGGTCGATTCCACCCGACCCAGTTGGGCCACCAACCCATGCACGCCAGACATGCCAAGCCCCAAAATCACTTGGGTGGCAAAGGTGCCTTGGGCTTCCTGCACAGCTTGTTTCTGCGCTTCTAATTTATCGAGCTTGCGTTGCTTTTCTCTCTGTTCGTTCTGTAATCGCGTTTGCGTATCCTTCTGAATTTGCAACTCTTGATCGATCGCCGCGATCGACTGTGCTAAGGACTGTACCCGTTCTGTTGCAGCCTGTAATGCCGTTGCCAGAGTTTCCTGTTCTGTCTGCCGTTCCGTTAGCTGTTGCTGGAAAGAATCACGGGTGCGGGTTTGCTCTTCAATTTGCCGTTCTAGCTGACTGGCCCGCTCCCGTAACCGAGCTTGTTCCGTCCGTTGGGGATCCAGCGTTTGCAAAATCGTATCAATCTGATGGCGCAGGTGTGTTTGCTCCTGCACCCATGCTTCTGCACTGGCTGCCGATTGACTGGCCGCATGCCTTGCCTGCTCCAAGTTGGCTTGGGCTTGATTGCGAACCTGGGTCAGGCTGGCTAACTCCTGGGTTTCCGTACTAGATTGCTCCTGGATCAGGCGGTTCAACAAGTCCCGCTGATCGGCTAGTTCCTGCTGGGTTTTGCCGATCGCCGCTTGCAAGTCTCGATCGCTGGTTTGCAAATCCTGTTCCTGACGGGTCAACTGCCGCATTTCGGCTTCACGGGTCGCCAACTGGGACTGTAGGGCAATTTGCTCCGCTTCCCCTAAAGCGCGAACTTTGGCATTGAGGGCATCCAGTTCAACTCCCGTGGTCTTAATTGTTGCTTCGGCGGTGGCAATCTGCTGGGTCAGGGTGGCAATTTCCGCTTCCCCAGAAACAATTTGAGCCTGCAACTTTTCCGCCTGGGTTTGGGATTGCTGGAATCGGAACACCGCCTCCCATTGCGCCTTGGCCTGCAATTCCGCCCGTAGTTTTTTGTATTTTTCCGCCTTAGCCCGATCCTGGGAGAGCCGATCGCGCTGGTCAATCAGTTCTTTCTCCACAATGCGGTATTTATCTTCTCGATCCTTGACCGCATCCAGCTTTTCCTTCGCTTGGGTAATCTTACGATCGAAGGAAGCCACCCCCGCCAGTTCATCAATAATTTCTCGCCGCTCCCGAGGATTCATGGAAATAATCCGCGTCACATCCCCTTGCAGCACAACGTTGTAGCCTTCTGGATAAACCCGAAGGCGATTGAGCTGATCGTGCAGTTCTGTCAACGTGCAAGGCTCATTGTTAATGTAGTAGTTGGAGGTGTAGGTTCCCTGCTGGGTGACGCGCAGCTTACGGGTGACACTCCACTCAATCACCTGCCCCGCTTCCGTACGCTGTACGCTAAAGCGGGCATCCTCCTGCCCCGCCTCGATCGCCTCCTGCCGAATCGCTTCTAACAATTCCCGATCGTCTGACAGATCAAAGGTCACCGTCACACTGGCTTCGACGGTGCGGCCTCGGCTAGATTGGGACTGATTGACCAAGTCCGGCAAGCGCTCCGCCCGCATTCCCTTGGAGCCCGCTAAACCCAAACAGAACAGAATGGCATCCAATAGATTCGACTTCCCAGAACCGTTCGGCCCGGAAATAACAGTAAATCCAGGCAAAACAGGCACCTGAGTTGTGCCCCCAAAGGACTTGAAATTGGTGAGTTCCAGGCGTTTAACAAACACAGGCTTCGGGGACTAGCAGGGCTGAGCAAAAAATAGAGAAAGAGAGCGATCGAGACGCCGTACAGGGATTATGCACAATGAAAATTGCTGTCTAGTGTAGTGTCTTTTAGGGGAAATGAACCACTATATTTAGTTTAGTACAATTGTGCTACCTTGAAAAGCCAAGTTTACTGCTATCCGTCAGTTTCAGGCCGATGAATCCCTAATAATCCTAGAAATGGGGTATGGAACTGGGAGCGGGTCGTCAAGCGTTGGCCTAAGGATAGTGGACAGAGGTCTCTCTGTAGAATCTCGATCGAGGAATATACCGAGTGAACTTGATTTAATTTACCTGATCTTTAGAATAATCGGCACCTTGTAACCTAAACGGTAATGGATGTTTGGACGTCGTGCAGCAATGCTCGAATTCTAGGAAGCCCGGTTTTCGCTCAACCTACATTTTGTATCTAGTCCAGATGTTCGATGTTCATCTAACCCAGATTTTTATTTAACTGAGCAGAGGATGCCGAACCCACAAGTCACCTATAGCCCTGCCTATACCTTGGTACCGACCCATGAATGCTTCAATCGCTGTAGTTACTGCAATTTCCGAGTGGATCTAGGTTCCCAGGGTTGGTTAGCGATCGACCAAGCTGTAGCCCAACTACGGGCGCTACCCCCAACCACCTGTGAAATTTTAATCCTCAGTGGCGAGGTGCATCCCCAGAGTCCCCAGCGATCGGCTTGGTTGCAGCATATTGAGCAACTCTGTCAACTGGCGCTTGATCTAGGATTGTTACCCCATACTAATGTGGGGCCATTATCTCGCCAAGAAATGCAGCAACTCAAGGCGGTCAATGTCTCTATGGGACTGATGCTAGAACAACTCACCCCCGATCTTTTGCAAACCGTCCATCGCCATGCCCCTAGCAAGGATCCAGAACTGCGCTACCAGCAACTGATCCAAGCAGGAGAGCTAAAAATTCCTTTTACCACAGGAATTTTGCTAGGACTGGGGGAGCAGCCGGACGATCGCATTGCCAGTCTGGAAGCGATCGCTCACATTCAGGCCCAATACGGCCATATCCAAGAATGCATTCTGCAACCCTATAGCCCCGGTACCAGTGAAACCTGGGTTAGCGAGGGATTTCCGCTAGAGGCACTGCCTGAATTGGTTCATACCGCCCGATCCATTCTGCCAGAGAGTATTACCCTGCAAATTCCACCCAACTTAGTGCACCAACCGGAGATTCTCTTGGCCTGTCTAGAAGCCGGAGCCAGAGATTTGGGAGGACTGAGCCCGATCGATGAAGTGAATCCTGACTATCCCCATCCCACCCCCAGCCAACTGCGAGCGTGCTTAGAACCCGCAGGGTGGCAATTGGTTCCTCGTCTACCCCTTTACCCTCAGTACGATCGGTGGTTGTTGCCCAATCTCCAAACGGCTGTGACCCGCTGGCGTTATGCGTTGGGTCGATCGTAGTCTACTTGGGGATTTCCAGTGTCTTAGGAAGTTCCCGTGTCTCAGAAAGTTCCAATGTCCTAGGAATTTCCAATGTTTTAAACTGGTTCCGACCGGCAGCTTTGGCTTGATACAGCGCTTGATCGGCTACTGTAATTAGCATTTTGGGGTCAATTAACTGGGAGGGAATTGTAGAGCTGACCCCCATACTAACGGTCACCACGTCACTAACGTTGGATCCGAGATGGGGAATCGCTAAGGCATCAATACTCTTGTGGATCGCCTGGGCGACTTGAATTGCACCTTCTATGTCGGTATTGGGTAAAATGACCGCAAATTCTTCTCCCCCGTAGCGCGCCACTAAATCCACCGATCGACGAGCCGAAAACTCCAGTTCCTTGGCCACTTTACGCAGGCAATCATCTCCAGTTTGATGACCATAGGTATCATTATAAATTTTGAAAAAATCAATATCGCAGAGAATGAGAGAGATTGGTAGGTGCTCTCGAAGCAGACGATGCCATTCCTGATGCAGGTATTGATCAAACCGACGACGGTTGGCAATTTGGGTTAATCCATCGGAGGCAGCCAACCGAATCAGTTCATCATTTGTAGCCTGTAAGTGGTGATAAAGACGGACTTGCTGTATCAACCGCTTGACCCGTTGCCGTAAAACGGCCCAATGAATCGGTTTGCTGACAAAATCAAATGCCCCAGACGCAAATGCTTGTTCTACAGATGCCTCATCTTCCAACCCTGTAATCATCAGGATGGGAGTATAGGGATTGCCATTTTCCAGATTTTGAATGTGAGTACAGCAGGTAAAACCATCCATAGTGGGCATCACCGCATCCAGCAACACAACATCTGGACGCAGTTGGGTATAAGCAGCGAGGCAACTTTCGCCATCCATCACTTCGACGACTTGGTAGCCTTCTTGTTCCATGGCTTGACGTAGACAAACCCGCATTACCTTGTCATCATCTGCCACTAGGATCAATGGCGGATTATGGGGTGAGAAGGTCATGACATCTGGCATCAAATAGTTTCCATTGGTTTGGGGATGCTGAATCTCCCCGCAGCTCAAGGTTGGCATTCGATCTGCGCAACTTTCTTACGGCAACTGAATAAATTTAGGTTGCCCTACAAGTCATTATTCCCAACTTTTTTGGAACTTCCGATACCTTCAGCGATTCTCTAACAATTCTATTTATTGTTCCTAGAAATTACGGACTATTAGCCCTCAACAAGCCTTCTACAATCCCCTTTTTCCCACAATTACACCTATAAATCCTAGAATCCTCGCTACGTTGTTTAGTAATCTAAAGATGGAAGGGAGGGATTACTGATTAAGATCTATGGGAATCCCCCAAAGGTCTCTGCGTTAGAGGGACATGCAAAAATGAAAGTCTTATTACTAGGTTTAATTCGAGGCTATCGCATCCTCATTTCGCCCTTGTATCTGCCTTGCTGTCGTTACACACCCACCTGTTCCCAGTACGCGATCGAGGCGATCGACACCCATGGCCCGCTCAAAGGCAGTTGGTTAGCGACCCGCCGAATTTGCCGTTGTCACCCCTGGGGTGGAAGTGGCTACGACCCAGTACCACCAACGTAATACAGGAAGAGGGCAGTATCCAGCATCCAGATCAAAAAGCCACCTCTATCTATCACAGTTGGACATCACAGTTGGATATCACAGTTGGACTTCACGAGGTAATGCCAGAGCGAGAACAATATCTATTACCGACGTAAATATTCAGGATAGGAATTAAATCAAGATAAAAATTAGAGTTTGGGTGGTTTTAGCTAAAAAATCACTGCAAATGCAGGAATCCCGAGTACCCTGTACCCTGTGATCTCTGCGGGCCATTCCATGAAACCGTACCAACGTATTCCGATCGAAGAGTGTCATGAACCGCTGGTGTCCCTCAGTTCCCAAATTTTTTGCTTGGTCAACCCCCATCCCTATGAGAAATTAGGAGCCCCCTACGGCGATCGCTCACCGTTTTCCGTGCGGCAGGGGGTTCACGATCGACTCATCCAGGCCCAGCAATATTTGCAACAACTTAAACCCGGTTGGCGGTTACAAATTTTTGATGCCTATCGCCCAATCTTAGTACAGCAGTTCATGGTGGACTATACGTTTCAAGCAGTGGTCGCAGAGCGCGGATGGACGATCGAGGCTTTAACCGAACCCCAACGCACCGAAGCCCTGCAACAGGTCTATCAGTTTTGGGCCATGCCAAATCCCAATCCCCTGACGCCACCGCCCCATAGCACCGGAGCTGCGATCGATCTGACTTTGGTGGACGAAACGGGAGAGGTCGTAGACATGGGATCCGAAATCGATGAACTCTCGCCGCGATCGTATCCCGATCACTATGTTGGGTTACCGGATGCTTCAGCAGAGCGGTATGATACCCATCGGCAACTGCTGAACTACGTCATGGGTCGGGCTGGGTTTCAGCGGCACTACCATGAGTGGTGGCATTTTTCCTGGGGCGATCAATTGTGGGCATGGCTCAGTCAGCGGCAGGATCCTAGTCGGACTTTTGTTGCCTGCTATGGCCGAGCCATCTAAATTTCCGCTGCTCTCAATTTTGAGTTTACAGTTGCAAAATTTCCCGGACTCGATCGATCGGTCAGAGAATCCAGTGGCAGTTAACAGGCTTACCTTACTGGATCAAGTCATGGCTTCCCTGGGCGGTTATTTCGGGAGCATTTGTTTGCAGGCAGATCGGGCAGTGCAGTAATTGTGATGGTGCTTTAGGGCATTTTGTAAAAGTGCTTTAGGGCGATTGGGAATACAAGCTGAGTTTCAAACCCGTCTCCAAGCTTTTTTCGCTGGTTTCTTTTGATTTGTGGAACCTCAACCTAGAGAACGGTAGTCAGATTTTTGGTGATGGAAGGATTCTTTATAACGCATGGTTTGGACTCATAGACCCCCCCGGAATAGAACAATGCCCACCTTTGGGCAAACATGGAATCAAAGCTGCTTGTACCTCGGTCATGGATTTATCCTAACTAGCCTGTTGAGCCAAAGTTTTTGGATCAGTCCTGTAGCGGCCCAAGCGCAAAGCCCGTCGATCGTGAATCCCTCGATCTCGAATCCCTCGATCGCCCGCACCGCCCAACCCAGTTCTCAGGCGTTTCCGGCCTATTGCCAACAGACCGCCCAAGCCATTGAACAAAAGGATACGCTTCGGAAAAAGGCCGTTCAGGGCGATCGGGAAAGCCAAAAACGCTATGACGAACTAACTAAACAGCATGCTGATTATCTGCGCCAATGTCGGCAGCAGAACTGGCTCCGCAACCAAGGGATGTGGCTGCGGCTCTATGCCTGTGATACCCGTCCCGGTGCCCTCGAAGCCGTTTTAGATCGCATCGTCGATCGGGGGTACAACCAGGTTTACGTCGAGACCTTCTTTAATGGCCAAGTCCTGCTACCCAAGGCCAGTAATCGTACGGCTTGGCAGTCGATGATCCAAACGCCGGGACAGGATCAGGTGGATCTGTTGGCGGAGGTGATTCGCAAAGGGCGGCAGCGCGGCCTGAAGGTGTATAGCTGGATGTTCAGCCTAAATGTGGGCTATCCCTACGTCACCAAGCTAGATAAACGAGGCACGATCGCGGTGAATGGTCGCGGACAAACCACGATCGACACCAATCTTGCCACCAAGGAACTCAACAACACCTTCAACCCCGACGAAGCCTTTGCCGATCCTTACCATCCCACTCTGCGACAGGATTATCTCGCCATGGTGCAGGAAGTGGCCAAGCGTAAACCCGATGGCATGTTATTCGACTACATTCGCTATCCCAAAGGTCGAGGTAAGGAATCTGTCGCCAATGATGTCCGCGATCTCTGGATCTATGGGGAGGCATCTCGTACTGCAATTTTGCAAAGGGCGCTGAATAATAAAGGTCGAGATTTGATCGATCGCTACTTACAACAGGGCGGCATTACGACGAGTGATATTCAAGAGGTCGATCGCCGCTATCCCCAGGAACTCGATCCGCCCCTCTGGCATGGTCGATCGGCCAATCCCCAGGAAAATAAACTCTCCCTTAGCCAGCGCCAAACCCTCTTGCAGAAAGAATTGTGGCGCTTAGCAGTGGGACATGCCATGCAGGGTGTTGTAGATTATTTAGTTCTCGCGAGTAATGTGGCCCAACAGGCTGGGCTGCCTACCGGAGCTGTCTTTTTCCCGGATGCGAACCAAACGGTTGGTCAGGGCTATGATTCCCGCCTGCAACCTTGGGATCGTTTCCCTGAAAACATTGAGCGTCATCCCATGTCCTACGCCACCTGCGGAGAAGCCAACTGCATCACCAGCCAAGTGCAACGGACTTTGGATAAATCGATGAACCGCAATATTGTTAAGCCTGTATTGGCAGGAATTTGGCAACAATCCATCAGCAACCGTCCGCCCTTGGAAGTGCAGATGCAGGAAATTCGCCGAATTTTCCCCCAAGTGGACACGGTGAGTCATTTTGCCTTTTCCTGGCAGGAACCGGAATACGATCGCGATCGTAAGTTCTGTCGATCGCGCCAGTTTTAGCCTGGTTGCAAGGTTCCAGCTAGTGTCCCCCTTGGCCCTAATCTCTTTTTTTCCCAGTGCGGAGAGGTTGAACAAGCCTTATAATGAGCTTTTGCAAATTTTGCGATAGCTTTAACTTGCAGGCTTATTTTTTCGATCGCTCATTTCTCAGGCAGCCCTATGCAGTTCATTGATCAGGCACAAATTCAGGTAATCGCAGGGAACGGTGGCGATGGCATGGTGTCCTTCCGCCGGGAAAAGTATGTGCCAGCAGGGGGGCCGTCGGGGGGCAATGGCGGTAAGGGCGGCGACGTGGTGCTTAAGGCTGTGGACAATTTGCAAACGCTGCTGGACTTCCAATACCAACGACTGATTAAAGGGGAAGATGGCAAGCGGGGCGGGACTAGCAAATGTACGGGCGCTTCGGGAGACGATCGCATCATTGAAGTGCCCTGCGGAACCATGGTGTTTGATGCAGAAAGTGGTGAGTTACTGGGCGATTTGACCACTTCGGGCCAAACTCTTCTAGTTGCGGCGGGGGGGAAGGGTGGCCTGGGCAACGCTTGTTTTCTGACCAACCATAACCGTGCCCCTGACAAAGCTCAACCCGGTCGAGAAGGAGAACAGCGGCTTCTGCGCCTGGAACTGAAGTTACTGGCAGAAGTGGGAATTATCGGTCTGCCTAACGCAGGCAAATCAACGCTGATTTCGGCCCTTTCAGCCGCACGGCCTAAAATTGCCAACTATCCCTTTACAACGCTGATTCCCAACCTGGGGGTTGTCCGCAGACCGACGGGGGATGGCACGGTGTTTGCCGATATTCCTGGACTGGTGGAAGGAGCCCATGAAGGCATTGGGTTGGGCCATGACTTTTTGCGCCATGTGGAACGCACTCGGGTGCTTCTGCATTTGATCGATGCCACCGCTGAAGATCCGATCGCGGCTTATCACACGATCCAAGACGAACTCCTGGCCTATGGTCGGGGTTTGGCCGATCGGCCCCAGATTGTCGCTTTGAATAAACTGGATGCCTTTGATCAGGAGGATCCGGTGTTAGTCGGTCTGGCTACCCAACTGGCAGAGTTGACCCAGCACCGAGTTTTTAAAATTTCAGCGGTCAGTCGGCTAGGGCTGGATGAGCTATTGGCTGAGGTTTGGACTGTGCTCGATCGCGCTAAGGCTGAGCAATTGAACGATTTTGGCATTCCCCTCTCGATCGCTCCTTAGGGATGGGGTAGGAAATCACATCCCGATGCATCTACTCACCGACCCCAGCCCCCTTCACCAAATGACCCGATCGCAGTATGGTAAGTGATCGCAACTGGACATTTGAGTTAAAACCATGGCTTTGACGATCGGGGATCCGGCTCCTAATTTTGTGCTACCGGACGAAACTGGCAGTGAGATTGCCTTAGATGCCTTACGGGGTAAATGGGTCGTGTTGTATTTCTATCCCAAGGACAACACCCCCGGTTGTATCAAGGAAGCCTGCGCTTTTCGGGATGAGTATGTAGCCTTTGAGGGTAAAAATGCAGTCATTCTGGGAGTGAGCCTGAATGATGCCAAGGATCACAACAAGTTTATTGCCAAGTACAATCTGCCTTTTCATCTATTGGTTGATGCGGATGCCCAAGTTTCAACGATCTATGAAAGTTATGGCCTGAAAAAGTTTATGGGCAAGGAATATATGGGTATTACTCGCAATACCTTTGTCATTGATCCGGAGGGCAAGCTGTTCAAGATCTACAAAAAAGTTAAGCCAGAAACCCATCCAGCAGATGTTTTGAATGATTTACCTACCTCCTAGGAAGCCAGGTTTGGAGGGGGTGGGGATTTTATGGTGGATAGGAGGATCCCACGATCAGGCTTTCACGAGGTTCCTGCTGCCAAAAAAAATTTAGAACTGAAACCAGAACTTAAAATTGTAGGGAAATTGTCAAAATAAGCTTGAATGCTGACCATTTGGATTCACAGTCTAGATTCACCGCTTAGATTCCCCGTTCCCAAACTGCCTCATCTTTGGCTCATAACTGTCTGGAATTGATCATTTTCAACGCTGTAATGGTTGGCTCCGTCGGCCTGCTCTATATCAGGAAATCTAATATCTATGCGTCGATTGTGGCACTTTATCAAAAACGTTATGGGGGTGATCTTTCACCACCCAGTTACAGGAACCAGTATTATCGCAACGCTATCGGATGGACGCATTGTCCTGGTTAAACGACGCGATAATGGCCAATGGGGTTTACCCGGTGGAATGGTAGATTGGGGGGAAGATTTGCCCACGGCAGTACATCGCGAACTCGCGGAAGAAACGGGGCTAGAAGTCGCAAAAATTAAACGTTTGGTCGGTGTTTATTCCCATCCCGATCGCGATCCACGCATTCACTCAATCTGTGTGGTTGTCGAAGTGGAAGCAGTTGGGAAGATGCAAACACTAGATGAAATGGAAGTTTTGGACGTGCAAGCCTTTTACCCCGACGATATTCCACCGGGCAAGCTCTCCCATGACCACAGTCGCCAACTCCAGGATTATTTCAACGGCCTGACAACGCTGGCATAGCAAATTCGGGTGTGCAGACTCTACTGGGCCTGACCGGGGCTACATGATTGATCTCTACAACTTGTTGTTAAAACTTGCTCTCTACAACTTGTTGTTAAAACTTGAGATAGTGCATAAGTTTGGCTGTCGTTTGTCCCGGTAAATTTAGGCGCTGTTGCATATCGACTAAACTGCGGTAGCGTCCGTGGGAGGTGCGATGGCGGACGATCGCGCGGGCTAGAACCGGGCCAACTCCCGGTAAGCGCTGTAGGGTTTCGATCGCAGCTGTATTGGGATCCAGCCGCTCAATACGATCGAGGGACTCTATTTCGTAGTAGCAAAACCGTAAAATCGGTGCGACGGGTGCCAGTCGGGTAACGGGTAAGCCCAAGGCTGCTGCAAGATCTTCTAGCGAATAAAATTGCACACCGGATTCAACCAATTGAGTCAGGCTACGGGCTTGGTGGATTGATAATCCGGGCAAGCGTAACCAATCATCAACCCCAGCCATATTCACATCAATCTGGATGCCTAGGGATGCAGCTAACTTGATTTCTTCCAGGGTGTGAAATCGGTAATAGGGGTCATTGGCAATTTTGGTTTTCAGGCTCTGCCAGGGCAAGGCAGGACGACTGCTCCCTAGCAGGTTCCCTATCCCAAAGCTTCCGCTAAGAAAATTGAGCCAGTCCAGCAGTGCCATGCAATCCTCAGTGAACCCTAGTACTTCCCTATTCCGAGTATTTCTCTATTCTAGGATCAGCCGATTCGATCGAGCAGTTTTCGTCGTTTTTGCTCGAACTCATATTCAGAAATCAGCCCATCTTGGCGCAGTTGATCCAATTCCCGGACTGCATCGGTGACATCCAGCAAGCGATCGGCCTTTGGGTTACGCAATGGTGCTTGTAGATAAATTTCCGTTATAGCAGTCCCCTGGTTAAAATTCCAGTCAAATTCCTCTGGCTCCTGCACCAAGTACCAAATGCCTTCTAAAACGCCTGCGATCCAGGGAATGGGGGTAAATCCTAACAATAGGTAAATCACAAACCAACCATATTGCCCTAGATAGAGCTTGTGTAAACCCACTAGATGGACTGCATGGGTCATTCCCGGTAGCGCTAAGGGAGCGGCCCCTGTGAAAGCGAAAACAGCCGCAATTTTTCGATTTTTGAGCGTTTGAATCATCGATGGGGTCTCCCTAGCATACCCATACCCTTCAGCATGGCCGTCGCTGAACAGAACCGTCGCTGAACAGAACCGTTGTTTACAGTATTATGAATGACACATTACGGTTTAGAACTATCGTTCTGGTGATTGTTCTCTTTTGCTAGCGAATCACACGAACTCGTTGAAACATGGACACAATCTAGGATTGAATGCTAATTTGTCCTTACATTTTTTCATCCTATTGAGTATTTCCCATATTTTCTAAACGAATAAATATCAAGGTGTAGCCGTAAGGTTTAGCCATACAGAAAACTCTATTCACAGAGGATCCGTATGACTTCCCATAACCCTCGTATAACCGAGGTTTCGTAAAACTTCGTACAAGCTATGGGGCATTCAATCATTACAATCAGCGTTTTCTCTAGAATGCCCCACTGTAATTGATCATACTCTCTCAAGCACAGTGATCTAGATCACTTACTTAATTCAGAATCACTACGTCGCGAACGCCTTTACCAATAGTACTTTCAGTGAGATTTTTACAAGATTTCCCGGTACCCCTTCAAACTCTTTGAAGAAGTAATTAAGATAGGTAGAATCCATGAGAAAGTGATGAACATATCTGAATTCTGCTGACTGGATCTAGCGGAGTTACTGGTTGTCATTGCTGAACAGCCCCCCTCTGGTTTACAGTCCTTGCAACTTTGCAATTCTTTTAACTCAAGGATGACGTGTCTAATTAAGCCCAGAAAGCTTGTATAAACCAGCCTTTCTTCTGGAATCTTGTGTTTTTTGTTGCCGTTTTCCCCTAGGTTATCCCTTAAACTCACCCAAGACGCTGATGTTGACACAGTGATCTTGCGCGTAGTCTAGGGTATAAGTATTTTCTTGGATCTTTCCTACTACCGTCCTGATACTCTGCCTCATTCCGACAAGGATAGACATGACCCTTAGCGAGTTCACCTCTGACTGGCTCAAATGGTTATCTGATCCCTATGCAGTTTTAGGGATTTCAGTCACTGCCGATCATCAACGAATCCTCAAGCGCTACCGTAGTATTGCGAAAATTCTCCATCCCGATCGCTATGTTTCTGCCGATCCGGCCACTCGGGAATTAGCGACTCAATTGCTAGCGAAGTTAGTCAACCCAGCCTACTCCCAGATCAAGGAAGAGCAGGGCCGCAAGGAAACCTGCGCGCTGTTGCGTCTGCAAGCGGGGCAACTATTAAAAAGTGGCAGCGTTTGTACCGCTGTGGCACGAGAACTGAGTCGGCAGCAAGTTCAAGCGGCAGATATTTTTTATGAACAGAAAATTTCATCACTTGCGGAACAGCAGTTTCAGCCATTGGCTGAGTTTGCTCATATTACCCAGCAGTTAAGTGAACTCAATTTGGTGTATTTACAACTTAAGCAGGGGGATGGCACGATTCGGGAGAAGCGATCGGGTTTGATGCCTCAGCCCACCCAGTCGATCGTCAATAACAAACCTGCGAGTGGATTGCGGGGCGTGCTTTCCCAGGATTATCCCCAGCAGGACTATGCCCAACGCCACTACGATCGGGCAACGCAGTACGTCCAGAATGGTTCCTGGAAAGAGGCCATGCTAGAACTCAAGGATGCCATTAGGATTCATCCAGAGCGCAGTGACTACCATGCATTGCTAGGCTATATTCATTTCAAACAGAATAATATGGGCATGGCGCGGGTGTACTTTAAGCAAGCCCTCAAGTTGGATCCCAACAATTCCCTAGCCAAGCGTTTTGGGGCGAAGATTCAGATGGATGCATCAACCCCAATGGCTCCTACATCTAAGACTCCTACATCTAACCCCAAGGAAACGGCCCGTCGCGGATTGTTTGGCTTGTTCCGCAAGTAATCCAAACTTAACGGAAGAGATTGATGTGAGCTAGTGATTGATCATTGGTGATTAATGGCTGGTTTGTAATCGTTATGGTTTGAAAGGGGGGGTGCGATCGGGTAACGGCAAAGCTATACCAAGTAGTGAAACCCCTACCTACTGCGCGTTGAGCGGCTGCACTAGAATGAATTTGTTAGGTCAAGCCCTTCACAAACGATCGCATTTAACACCCATGTCTTTTTTTGAATCAGAAATTGTCCAGCAAGAAGCTAAGGATGTTTTCCATACCTATCAGTCATTGATTGAACTGGGCAGCCAATACGGCAAGTTCGATCGCGATGGCAAAATTAAATACATCGAACAAATGGAAGAGGTAATGGATCGCTTCAAAATTATGATGAAGCGGCTGGAGCTCTCCGATGATTTTTCCGCTCGCATGACGATCGAGCAACTGAAAACCCAGTTGGGACAGTTCGGGATGACCCCGCAACAGATGTTTGACAATATGCGTCTCACCTTAGACCGCATGAAGGCGCAGATTGGGCCCTAAACCACAGGTACGCGCAGGACTCGCGCCACAACTATTTCCCAAAAAATATCCCCCTAAGAATTATCTCAGCAGGAATAGTTTTAGCAGCGATAATTTCACCATTCATTTGACTCGTCAATCAGTTTATCCTTAAGGGCACATGCAGATGTGTCCTTCTTTGTGAGATGGGTAAGAACTTGAGATGGGTAAGAACTTGAGATGGGTAAGAACTTTGGAGACGGGGTAAGATAGAGATGTTTACCTTTCTTAATATAACTTCATGACTTCTTCGCCCATTGTCACCTCAATCGATCGCTCCTATGACCGGAATGAATGGGCCAAGGGATACCGATCGCTCAAGCGGGAGTATGACTACTGGATTGACGAGATTGAAGGGACTATTCCGGAAGGGTTGACGGGCACCCTGTTCCGTAACGGGCCGGGAATGCTAGATGTGGCGGGAACGCCTGTGCAACACCCCTTTGATGGGGATGGCATGGTTTGCGCTCTGACTTTCCAAAACGGTCGTGCTCACTTCCGCAATCGCTACGTGGAAACGGAAGGCTACGTGGCCGAACAAAAGGCCGAAAAAGTCCTCTATCGCGGTGTCTTTGGTACCCAACGATCGGGCGGTTGGTGGGCCAATGCCTTTGACACCAAACTGAAAAATATTGCCAATACCCAGGTCATTTACTGGGGCGGTAAACTGTTGGCCCTGTGGGAAGCGGCGGAACCCCATCGTTTGGACCCTGGCAGTTTAGAAACCCTGGGCTTGGAATTTTTTAACGGGAAGCTGAAGCCCGGTGACGCCTTTGCGGCCCATCCCTGGGTCGATCCCGCTAGTCACTTTGATGGCGGTGAACCTTGCCTCGTTAATTTCTCGATCGAAGCGGGACTGGCTTTCAAGCTGAATGTGTATGAGTTGAACCTGGCAGGCGAGATTGTGCGTCAGCAAAGCCACCAAATTCCCGGTTTTGCCTTCATCCACGACTTTGCCATCACGCCGAATTACTGCATCTTCTTCCAGAATCCGGTGAAGTTTAACCCGTTGCCCTTTGTGTTGGGTTTCCGGGGGGCGGGGGAATGTTTGCAATTCCAACCCGATCGCCCCACCAAAATGATTGTGATTGCCCGCGATGGTCGATCGGCTCCGCAGGTCTTGGAAGCGAGATCAGGCTTTGTCTTTCACCATGCCAACGCCTTTGAAGAGAACGGCCAAATTGTTGTGGACTCCATCTGCTACGAGTCTCTACCGTCCGTGGAACCGGGCTCGGATTTCCGTCAGACCAACTTTGAAGCCCTCTCACCGGGACAACTGTGGCGCTTCCGTTTAGATTTGGCGGCAGGAACGGTCGATCGGACGTCGCTCAATGCCCGGTGCTGCGAGTTTCCCGTTGTTCATCCAGCCTTAGTGGGTCGGAACTACCGTTATACCTACATGGGGGCCGCCGATCGTCCGGTGGGCAATATGCCATTGCAGGCGATCGCCAAGGTGGATGTGACAACCGGGGAAGAAATTCTTCACAGCTTTGCGCCCCACGGTTATGTCAGCGAACCGATTTTTGTGCCCCGTAATGAGGCTTACCCCTTGCAAGGTGCGGAAGATGACGGCTGGGTACTGACGATGGTGTACGACGGAGAACGGGATCGATCGAGCGTTGTGATCCTCGATGGGCAAACCCTGGCCCCCGTCAGTCGGCTGTGGCTGAAGCACCATGTCCCCTACGGACTGCACGGCACCTTTACGCCGGAAGTGTTTATCAGCCAGTAGGCGGGCTAAGTTGACTGACGCCATGGGGCCGAAATTTCTCGGCTTCCAAAGATTGTTGTCTGAACATCTTGAGCCGATCGCAGGGACATCGTATGCTAGTGCGTTGGTATTGAGTTGTTTCAATCAGTTGTTTCACTATTTAGAGAGGCGCAACGTCTAACGATGACCCATCCTGAGCCTGCATCTCCGCAAACCCATCCCCACGAATGGCTAACTGATAGTAATGGGCAAATTGCGCTATCCATTCGTTTCCGGGGCGATCGGCTGTTCCAAGAACAATCCCCTTACCAAACCGTTGAGGTGTTTGACACCTACAGTTGCGGAAAAATGCTGACCATTGACAGTATGGTCATGTGCACAGAGTGGGACGAAGCGGCCTACCACGAAATGATTACCCACGTTCCCATGCAAACCCATCCAACGGTCAAGGATGTGTTGGTGATTGGGGCGGGAGATGGTGGCACCATCCGTGAACTGATGCGCTATCCCACGATCGAAACCGTGACGATGGTGGAAATTGATGAAGCGGTGATTCGGGCTTCCAAGGAGTTGCTGCCGACGCTGTCTTCTGGATTTAGCGATCGACGGCTCACCCTTTTGGTTGACGATGGCATTAAGTTTGTCCATGACGCTGCCGATGCTTCCTACGACTTAATTATCATTGACTCTTCCGATCCCGTTGGCCCGTCGGAAGGCTTGTTTACCCAATCGTTCTATGAAGATGTACATCGGATTTTGCGGCCCGGTGGCGTGATTACGGTGCAAAGCGAATCGCCTTCCTTTAATGCCAAAGCCTTCACAGAGTTGAACGCTTGCTTGAAGCAGGTTTTCGGGGGCGATCGAGTGCATTGCTATCTTGTCTTTATTCCCACCTATCCCACGGGGCTGTGGAGTTTGACCTACTGCGCTAAGGGTGATTTGCATCCATTGCAGAATTTCGATCGGGCTCAGGCGGAGCAATTTGCTGACAAGAATGGCCTGCGGTATTACAACGCCGATGTGCATCAAGCAGCTTTTTGTTTGCCGACCTATATCCGCAAAATGACAGAAGGTTAGCAATCCCCATCCATAGGTGATTGCAACCCATAACGATCCCCCTAAATCCCCCTTTTTAAGGGGGAATTTGAAAGAATTTGGCTGAATTCCCCCCTTAAAAAGGGGGGCTAGAGGGGATCGGATCTGTAGCAGTCAATTGGGTATAAGACATCAATTGGATACAAGACTGAAGGTTAGAAAATAGCAGTCGTCCTCTGGAGGCGCGATCGATGACAGGTACCAGCTTCAATGACACCCATGTAAATAGCAGCCGCGATCGCGCCAGCTTGGACAACTATAATCCCAGCGGCATCGGCGTCCTCAATGGCAACCTCTACGGTCTGCCTTGTGATGCGGAGTCAGCTCAGTTGTTGGTGTTTGGGGTGCCTTGGGAAGTCACGGTTTCCTATGGGGCTGGAACGGCCAACGGCCCTCAGCAAATCTTGGATGCTTCGCCCCAACTGGATTTGTATGACTTCGACAATCCTGACGGCTGGAAACAGGGAATCTTCATGATGGAGATTCCCCAGGATATCTTGGAGAAAAATGCAGACTACCGGGAAAAAGCAGGGCAAATTATCGATCGCTTGGAACAGGGGAAAACCCTAACGGAAACACCAGATCTAACCCCTGTCCTAACGGAAATCAATCAAGCCTGTGAATCGATTAACCAATGGTTATATCAACACTGCCGTGATGCCTTGGCCAACGGTAAACGAGTTGCAGTCATTGGGGGTGATCATAGTTCTCCCTTAGGTTACTATCGCGCCCTTGCTGAGGTCTATCCTGAATTCGGCATTTTACACATTGATGCCCATGCGGATTTACGCGATGCCTACGAAGGGTTTGAGTTTTCCCATGCGTCGATTATGTTTAATGCGATTAAGCTACCGCAAATCACTAAACTGGTACAGGTTGGGCTGCGGGATATTTGTCATGATGAAGTGCAATTGATTGAAAATTCCGATCGACGGATTATTGCCTATTACGATTCCATCATTCACCAAAAGCTCTATTCCGGTATTTCCTGGATTGAACTCTGTCGTGAAATGATTAGTCATCTCCCAGAATCTGTTCACATTAGCTTTGATGTGGATGGACTTGATCCAAAACTGTGTCCCAATACAGGGACTCCGGTTCCCGGTGGCTTGGAATTAGAACAAGCTTTTTGTCTATTCCGTGAGTTGGTCAAGAGTGGCCGCAAAATCATTGGCTTTGACCTGTGCGAAGTCGGAGATGCGGAGTGGGATGGCAATGTGGGCGCGCGGATTGTGTATAAGCTGGCCAATTTAATGGATCTGTCTCAGCGCACTGAGGTTTAGACTATTGCATTTTAGGATATTGCGTTGGTTCAGTTACTGGTTGTAGAGTTTCCTACCTTGGCGATCGATCGATTTTCTGAGACTGAATTTCTGTGATCGAGCCTGATTGACTGACAACACTAAAAAGCTGGAATGCGGGTTTGCGGTCTGGACATTGGATAAACAGCAGTGCAACTGAATTGTCGATTGTCCAGTGCTCTGACGCCATGCCAGAGCAAACTGCCTTGAAAAGAGTTTCTCGATCGACTGAGCCTAGCCCTACTCTACCCCTTGCCCGATCGCGTGTTGCTTCAACTGCTCCAGTGTCACCACTTGCAGTGCTTTGATATGACAAGCCTCTAACACGATCGGTGGAGCCACCTTTGCCTCCAATGCCTCCTTCCAACGCGATACACAGAGACACCACTTATCCCCCGGTCGCAACCCTGGAAACTCATAGGCCGGAATCGGTGTGATTAAATCATTTCCCTGCGATCGGGAAAACTCCAAAAACGCCTGGGTCACTTGTGCACACACCGTATGGCTGCCATAGTCCTGCGCATCCGTTTGACAAAACCCATCCCGGTAAAATCCTGTTTTGGGCGAGGTGCAACAGCACTGCAATTCCCCACCCAATACGTTTTTAGGACGACTACTAATCCCTTGAGTTGTCATGACACCCATTCCTTGAATAATCCAATGGTTTTCACTAATCAGCCTTCGCTGAATGGCATTAACTGATGTGTATTATTCTTTTATATCGTTACTCCCAATTCTTCTCGCCATTGTGCTAAGGGCTTCTCCCAATGCTCTTCCCACCGTTGACCTAAAAATGGTTTCGCTCGGAGTCCCAACTGATATCCCCGTGAAATCTCAGTTAATAACTTTTCTAGATCTCTAGGTGATGTAAATAAGGTTTTTAGAAATGCACCCGCAATCAAAACACCTGACAAAGGACGATGGGTTTGTGCCAATTCAAACGCCTTGATGCCAATTTCCCCCGGTACATCTACAGAAAACCCTGCCATCACATGCCAAATATCATGGGTTTGCCGTAAGCGAAATAGCAAATAGGTCATATCGTCCTTAATTTCCATTTTTCGGTAGAAATCAGGATCAAAGCCAAATCCAGTAATATAGTTCGCGTAGGCTTTACCCAGTGAGCCGTCGGGACAGAGCAGCAGCTTGGCCAAATCCGGTGTAGGGACAATATAACGATCGCGCACCAGTTGCGCAACTTCTGGATAGGACAGCATTTTTTCCGTTGCTGCTTGCATTGCTTCCGTGTTGCAGAGCCCATCCTCCACGTCATAAACAGACTCTGTTTGACTTGGATCCCGTAGTAGTGTTAATACAGCCTTGAGTGTTTGCAACGAATCCAAGTTAAACCGACGTAATTCTTTAAAACTTTTCATAAGGCATTCCGTAAAGTACGATCGATTTTCAATCAAATGCTGCGGATCCCGTTTCAAGATCCCCTTATCGTTTAAGATAACGTCCCAATCCCAAATTGGAGATCCCCAGCATGGGAAGATATCCGGCTTTCCAAGTCCTTCCTGAGATGTTATTTTTTCTTCTTGTTGGAAGCTTTTTTAGCTTTGCCGTCCAGCTTGCCCTCAATCTTGGCATTGAAGCCATAAACTTCCCGTTTACCAACGTAGGGAACCAGCGCAACCTCTTTTGCATCGCCGGGCTCAAACCGCACTGCCGTTCCCGCTGGAATATCTAACCGCATGCCGCGCACAGATTCTCGATCGAAGGCCAACGCTGGATTCACTTCATAAAAATGAAAATGGGATCCGACTTGCACGGGGCGATCGCCCGTATTGGCCACCGTCACCGTCACCGTCACCGTGGGGCGATCGGCGTTTAATTCAATCTCACCTTCAGCGGGAAAAATTTCACCGGGAATCATGGATAACACCTCGCAATCTTTTGACTTAATTTTGACTTAATTCTGGGAATCATCAATCTTTTAAAAAATGGGTGGCGGACAAATGTGCGGTGTGATTGTTTGTCCGCTCCCTCCCAGTAATCACTTGCAATCCGATACGCCACCTGTAATCCACTTGTATGATGCAGCGCAAACCCTTCTGCGTCAATGTCTTTTAAGCTAATCTCCACACGGCGGAAAATCGCCATCAGGCAATGGGGTGGGGAACCCCATGTAGAGCCTTCGTACCCAGAGTAATTGCCCCCGTGAGGGTTAAAGGGGGCATCCCGGCTGCACGGTGGAGTGAGGTCATGGGTGCAGCATCCGGTACTGCGTTGTTGGGTGTGCGGAGAATCGCCGAGCGATTATGCTGTTTCTTGGGGGCGGGGAAGGGATCTTGAGGAATGCGGAATGGGCGAGACCGACGAAGGGACAGAGAGAACTGGATCTACAGAGAGAACTGGATCTGAGGTAGGGCGGTAATGGTGGCGCAGAATTTTAAGTACCTGGAAGCAAAGTTTTAGAAAAAAGATGCTAATACCAGCACTGGGGTTGAGCCAAGTGGCGAGGGAAATCACGATCGCTTCAATCACTTGCATCCAAGCATCTTCACGATCGAGGCTGGAATCATCGGGAGTGGGATTGTTGTGAGAAGTAAGGACAAAGAATTGGGTAGATGGCATCTTGTTGAATTGCATAATTGTGTTTCCTGACCTGAATGGGGGTACTGTGCCAAATTCAACAAGAAGAAGATGTTCACGTATTAGGTCAAAATAGTTCAATTTATGTCCAAAATTGTTCAACTTTGGATTTACTAGCTACACTTGCTCCAGCGATCTGGAGGCATCTCAATGGCTGATAACAGGCAGTTCACTCAAAGAACACTGCAACTATCGATTCAAGGTGGACACCAAGCTGATCAAGCCTTATTAATCTATGGAACTAAAACAGATTTAGCCGTTAATTTGGCAATGTCTCGAACAACCGTGACAAATTTTTTTGCGAGACGAAAGGTTGATCGCGCGAAATTTAAAAGAATTTGTCGTGAATTAAAGCTGAAATGGGAAGAGGTAATTGAAAGTAGCCCTGAAATTGACCCGTCTCAAAGCATAGATTTATTAGTTCAGCAACTCCGCGACGCAATTCGCCCTCTTATCCAAGATTACTGCGGCATGATGCGAGTATTGGATATGCAACAGCCGATCGAACTGACGGGTGCCTCTGGGATTTACACCAATGTGAATATTCTAGGAAAACTATCGCGGCTGAGGAGTGAGCGGGAGTTACCCGATCATGATAATTTCAATACCCAATTGGAACGGTCGATGCTAGCGCAGGTCACCGAAAAACGGGTTCCTGGACTGCAAGTAGTTGAACAGTATCAACGGCTGATGGTTTTGGGTAAACCCGGTGCAGGTAAAACGACCTTCCTCAAATATCTGGCAATACAATGTATGAAAGGGCGGCTATCCGGCGATCGAGTGCCCTTATTTGTCACGCTCAAGGATTTTGCAGATACCCCGAGCTTACCCAGTCTCGTGAAGTTCCTAGCTAATTTCTCAATTTTTCAAGAAATTATAGGAACACTGACCTCGATCGAGATGGTAGAAAAATTATTGATTACGGGACGGGCTTTGGTCTTGCTAGATGGGTTGGATGAGGTCCAAGAAAAAGATACGCCACGGGTCATTCGGGAAATTCGAGATGCTGCCGATCAATTTGGCGCAAGTCAGTTTGTCATCACCTGTCGTCTTGCTGCTAAGGAATACACGTTTGAGCGATTTACAGAAGTCGAAATTGCCGATTTTGATAATGAACAGATCATGACCTTTGTGGAAAACTGGTTCCGTGCGAAGGATGATTTGCCAAAAGCCAGTCGGTTTATGCAAAAGCTGGCAGAAAGTCAACCCATTCGGGAGCTTGCCAGTAGTCCCCTGCTGCTGACGCTCCTATGTTTAGTCTTTGGAGAAGAAGGCGATTTCCCCAGTCGGCGGGCAGATTTGTATGAAGAGGGGGTGAGAATCCTTCTGAAAAAATGGGATGCTAAGCGGAATATTCAGCGGGATGAAATTTACAAAAAACTGGATGTGCAGCGCCGGGAAGATCTCCTTAGTTACGTGGCATTCCAAACCTTCAAACAGAATGAGTATTTCATTCAAAAGCGGCGGGTAGAAGGCTACATTGCCGATTTTATTCGTAATTTGCGAGATGTGGATCCGGATCCCGAAATGTTGCAAATTGATAGCGAACTCGTCTTGCGTGCTATTCAAGCTCAGCATGGTTTGTTAGTAGAGCAAGCTCGGGGGATTTATTCTTTTTCCCACTTAACATTTCAGGAGTACTTTGCCGCGCGGGAAATTGTCGCTACGAATCGGATTGATTTGTTACTGCCCTACGTTAACGAAAAACGCTGGCGTGAGGTGTTGTTGCTGACCTTAGGAATGCTCCGTAGTGCTGATACGTTGCTGTTATCAATCAAAAAACTTTTTGATTTGATGCTTGCTCAAGACGACAAGTTACAGCGATTTTTGCAGTGGGTCTATGAAAAGTCTTCATCAGTGGCAATTCCCTATAAAGCCGCAGCCGTCCGGGCTTTTTATTATGATCTAGCCCGTGCCCGCACCCTCGATCTCGATCTTGACCTCGATTTGACTCGCACATTAGATTTGGACTTGGCCCTGGCGATCGCGTTAACCCGTGCCCTTGCCCGTGCTCGCATTCTTACTTTAGATTTAACCAATACCTTGGATCTCGATTTGGATCTGTCGATCGCCCTGGCCCGAGCCCGTACCCATGCGTCCCATGCCCGCACCCTTACATTGGACTTAGCGTTGGCGCGTACCTGTACCTGCGATCGTCTTGAGGAAGGCCCACTCAAGATACAGCTTCAGAAATTGCGAGATCGGTTGCCTTCCCCATCTGATGAAACTTACTTTAAGAAATGGTGGCAGATCTATGGACAACAATGGATAGAAGATTTACGCGAAATTATGATTGTCCACCGCAATCTTGGTTACGATTGGCAGTTTACACCGGAAGAACGACAACTACTCCGTCAATACTATGATGCTAATTTATTGCTGGTGCAGTGTCTGAATAGTGATTGCTATGTCAGCCGTGCTGTGCGCTTAGAAATTGAGGAGACGGTTTTGTTGCCGATCTCTGAAATTAATCAACGTAAGCAATCAGGCCAGCATGACGACGGAATGGATGAACAGTAATCAAGTAAAGCCATCATGGAGGATTAGCGCGGAACCTGAGACTCCATTGCCCTACATGATGGCTCTACTATCTAAAACAAACACCTTCTAAAACAGCGTTAAACACATAAAGCAGTGCTGAACATAAAATAGTGTTAAACGCATAAAGCAGTGCTGAACACATGACACAGCGCTGAACACAGCGGAAGAATTAAACCGGTTGGGCGGATACAGCCGATCGGTTAGCCACTGTTGCTGCATGGGTCGCTTGGCTAACGATCACCCCAGTTTCCCGTTGAATCGGCAAAATATCTAAGCTATCCAGTTCAGAGCAATATTTCAAATCCGCATGGCACTCCAGCCGTAGCAGCCGTTTACCATGACTCGCAAGGTGGAAAAGCCCCAATAAATCATCCTTCCACTGCTGATAGAGTGCTACTGCACCCACCAATTCATCATTACCCGCAATCTCTTCTAGTGTGCAACCCAGTTGTTCCATCAAACCCACCGCGATCGCCCCTGCACAAACGGTATCTTCTAGGGCAAAGGAGCCTTCCCATCCGGCACCAACAATCCAGACATTTTCCGGTTGAGTGTTCACCAAATGACGCACGATCGCATGGCGATTAATCAAGGCTGCCGCTAGCACCGTTGAACATTGCTCAATTTTCTGCAGGGCACGGGTTCCGTTGGTCGTACTGATGAAAAGACGCCGACCCTGCATCAGTTGAGGTGTGCAGTCTAGGGGGGAATTGCCAAAATCACAGCCCTCCACCTTGCTGCCGCCCCGTTCTCCTGCCCGTAACCGCTTAGCGGGATCCCACTCAGCACTCACTTGCATCAATCGATTGAGGTCGCTAAACACTTGAACTGCTTCTGCGCCCACGCCCAGAGCCGTTGCGATCGTCGTTGTAGCTCTTAAAACATCGATCGCGATGGCACAGTCTGCTACACAAGGAGAAGGTGTCAGTTCGGGAGTATGGTAGACAAATAGCTTCATTAGTTTGAACGGGAGTTAGGATTGTTCGCTGTAGTGAGAGAGTTATGTAACGCGAAATTGGACGAGGAGGGCCAATTTCCCTTCCAGAATAATGGAAGACGCCCTAAGTAGATCGATCTCTTATTCACTAGTATGCATTGAATTGAATCAATACCTAGCTGTGCCATAGTAGATCTTGTTCGATGAACGTTGACAGATATTACGCCTTTTGGGGGCCGCTTGTATGACTTTACTGACGACTCTTTTGTTATTTGCGTAAGGTGAAATTAGGGCAGAGAACGATGAAGCAAGGGAATGGGCTAATCGGATCCGATTTCCAGGGTGGGTGCTAGGGTAATCTGTTGAGATTCTGTGCAAATGCCTTGGAGGGGTTGATCCCAAACATCACGGGGCAGGCGATCGAAGTAGCCGAAGTCAAAGCAAATGCCAAGGGTCGGAATAGATCTCCAGTCGGGCTGGCTGAATAGACGATCGTAAAATCCGCCGCCGTAGCCTAATCGATAACCTTGGTGATCGATTCCTAGACAAGGCACGAGGATGAGATCGACCTCCTCGGGAGACAGTTGAGGGGCATCGGCAGGGGGTTCTGTAATACCAAAGCGCCCTTTGACCAGGGGCTGTCCAGGTTGCCACGAATGCCAAATTAAATGACGATCCTGACAACGGGGAAAGCCAAAACGCCGGGAGCGAGGATTGCCAACATTGTCCTGCCAGAGCCACCTGAGATCGGGTTCTTGACGCACACTGAAAAAAGTCAAGACTGTCTGGGCTGAGTGGAATTGGGACGATCGTTGAATTTGCTGGCAAATCTGCTGACTTTTTTGCTGCCAATGGGTAGGCGGGAGGGCTTGCCGTTGCTGCAGCAACTGTTGCCGAAGGGTGACTTTAGTTAATTCTGTTTGCATGTTTTGAGAATGGCCAAAAATTCACTTTACGATCGCCTAATTAAGACATCCGTAGAGAACTGTGCTGCCATGATCGACTCGATCGCCCATCCGATTCCGTTTCAGGTACTCCAGTCACAATTGCGGGCCCGGTGGCGTAACGTCCAGGAATTTGACAACGAAGATGCGGACATTGTGGTGATTCCTTCCCTCAGCTTAGATCAGCGGGAACTGCTGAAAGTTGCTGGGTTTCACCATTACGAAGAACGGTTGCTCTTTTCCCTAATTCGGCTGCGCAATCCCCGCACGCGGCTGATTTACATCACGTCCCAACCGCTCCACCCCAGCATTATCGACTATTACCTGCAACTGCTACCAGGGATTCCCTTTTCCCATGCCCGCGATCGGCTGTTATTGCTCTCTACCTACGATGGATCCCTCAAGTCCCTTACACAGAAAATTTTGGATCGGCCTCGCTTACTGGAGCGGATTCGCCAAGCGGTTAATAGCGATCGGGCCTATATGATTTGCTACAACGCCACTGACTTAGAGCGAGATTTATCTGAAAAACTCGGCATTCCCCTATTTGCCTCCGATCCAGCTTTGTTGGAATGGGGAACTAAAAGTGGCAGTCGTGGGGTTTTTGAAGAAAGTGGCATTCCCTTTCCCGACGGTACGCCCTTGGTACACAGCGCTGCGGAATTGGCGGAGGCCGCAGCGGAGGTGTGGGCCCGTAATCCAGAGGTGCAGCGCCTTGTGGTGAAGTTGAATGAAGGGTTTTCAGGGGAAGGCAACGCAATTTTAGATCTGCGAGGATTAGAAGCCCATGCCTACAGCGATCGCGTGGTACAAATTCGGGAACAGTTACCCCATCTGAAATTTGAAGCGGCGGGAGAACAGTGGGACAATTACTGCCAACAGATTGAGGAACTCGGCGCGATCGCGGAAGTCTTCATTGAAGGGGACGAAAAGTTTTCGCCTAGCGTGCAAGCACGGATTACGCCCTTGGGAAAAGTCGAAATTCTTTCAACCCATGATCAAATTTTAGGCGGGCCAACGGGTCAAATGTATTTAGGCTGCCGATTCCCAGCAGATGCGGCCTATCGCCTACAGTTGCAGGAAATGGGAGAAAAAGTGGGGCAGGTGCTGGCTCAGAAGGGAGTTTTAGAGCGATTTGGAGTGGATTTTGTCACGGTACGGCAGGGGGATGGCTGGAAAACCTGGGCGATCGAAATTAATCTCCGCAAAGGTGGCACCACCCATCCCTTTATGACCCTCAAGTTTTTAACCAACGGTTCCTACGATCGCACGACTGGTTTATTCCAGAGTCGCCATCGCCAAGCGAAGTACTACATGGCAACGGATAATTTGCAAAGTCCGCAATATCGGGGACTCCTGCCCAACGATTTGATGGATATTGTGGCGAATCATCAATTGCACTTTGATACCAGCACTGAAACAGGGACGGTGTTTCACCTAATGGGTTGTCTATCGGAGTTTGGCAAGTTGGGGGTGACTAGTATTGGCAATTCCCCAGAGGAAGCGGAAGCGATCTATCGACGGGTGGTGCAGGTACTGGATCAGGAAACCCGTGGAGAACAATCTCTCCAGCACGAACACTATTCAATGTATTGGAATCGCTGATGATGAGGTAATTAAAAATCGATCGGGTCGTTGGGTACCGACTGCTAATTCAATGGCGATCCCCATCCTGCAATATCCAAGAAAGAGTAGAAGGCACGCGATCGATCTAACGTGAGGGAAATTGCAGTTGTTTCGATCGGGCGATCGACGATTAGTTTGGGTGATCGCGCTAGTTCGATCGAGCTAGTAGTCAAAAAAATTCCACCTCGAGCGATCGGCCTGCATAAATGGTTGGGGTCTTCCCTATCGAGAAGATGTCAGAGGGTCACCCCTCAACACAATCTTCTAAGACCCCAACATTCAAGGAAATTCACAATGAAACTCGCTCAACTGACCTCCTCCCTCGTGATTGCTTCTACCCTGTTTGCAGCCTTTGTGCCCACTGCCAAAGCCGATGACCTTGCGAGCCAAATGGTCGGCAAAGTTCAATGCAGCACCGGGGATGTGGCTCTGGGCAATAATATTCAAAATAATGTGAATAAGAGCGATCGTACCTGGGATTTATCCAAGTCTGGCAATAGCGCTTCTTCTAGCAACTCCAACAGCAGCAAATCAAGCCAATCTAGCAGCAAGGCCGGGGGCGGTGGTGGGTTCAGCGTCTTTGGTATCGTCGGTGCCAATGGCAATGGGAGCTCCGCCAATAGCCAATCCTCTAGTTCCAATCAATCCAGCGCCTTTAGCAACAAGAGCGGCTTCAGTAATCTAAACAAAGGAACGTCCTCTTCCTTCAGCGATAAAAGTTCCTCGACGGTTGTTGTTGGCAAAGTAAACAATTGCGATTCGAACAACGCTGCTATGGCGGATATGTTTAAGTCGCAAAAAGCATCTGAAATGAATTCAGATAACAACCGCACCGATATTCAGATCAACAGCACGAATAACGAAACTGCCCGTAAGCGGATTGATGCGGATGTTCAAATGAACCGCGATAACAATAAAACTCAAGTAGAAATGCTGGATACACAACGTCGCGGGGGCCAAGTGCAAAACCTAATTCAGTGGTAAGAATTCCCTGGTCAGAACTCCCTGGTCAGAATTGCAAATTCAAGTTTGCTCAAATTCCTTAACCCTGACCTGTTATGTTGGCTAGTCCTTTGTTCCCTGGTTTTGTGGTGACTATCCCCGTACCATCTAGCCAGTTCTGGTGATATCACATCCATCACTTCTCTTACACTCATCAATTCTCTCAGCATTTTCATCTTGCACAACAAAGGGACATCGATTTGATGTCCCTTTTTCTTAGGCAATCATGATTCGTTCTCCACGATCGGCTTTCCATGGGGGCCGATCGGTATTAAGGGATACGCAAGCAAATATAACGTAATCACAGACCAGTAATCATAAACACAAAACGAGCTGAGCCTGAAACTCAAGCCTGGAATCTAAAGACTGATAGGAAATGGACGTAACTGGACTCGAACCAGTGACCCCCACGATGTCAACGTGGTACTCTAACCAACTGAGCTATACGTCCGTGTTTACCTCTGCGGGTGACCCGCATCAGCGCTCAATGAATATAACATGTGGCTACAAAAAGATGCAACCCTGTTTTTGAAGTCGCATGTTCTACGTGGGCAGACTTAGACCCCATTCTGGTTAGGTAGCTCCTCGTGCCATCCTCTCTCGATCGGGACTCGTAGACAATCGATCGGTGTTCGTAAAAAAGTTTGAAGAAATTTCGCGCAGTAGAGGGGCACCATGAATAATAGTGATTGTGAATATTTAAGCTTCATTGCGCCATTCAAGAATTGTTGCAACGCTGTGATACTTTGATTTCACGTTATATGAACCGTCTGCCGAGATACTTAAGGAGATACCGGTGAGTTCCCGAGCACAAACTTCTTTCTCTACCATGCCTCGCGAAGACTTCAGTGAGTATGTTGCTCAACTACAACTGCATATGACTCTCCAGTCCCGTAAGCTAGTACCTAGCTTGTCGGCAGTGAATAATGATAGTCGCCAACAGCTACTTCAGCAGACCCAAGCTGATATTGAAAAACTAATCTCTCGTCAAGGATTTTAGTGCCGACTCAAATCCCGCTCAGCACTCGATCGCGTTCGTTAAGGGAATCGCATCCAGCGTTAGAATAGTTGAGGCGTCTTTACTTAGCTTCACAAAAACACTATGGATGTTTCCGCGATTCGCGATCGCATTAAGCTTATTGAAAGCAAGCGAGAATTTTTAGTCCAACTCTTAGATCGCCCAGATTTAGGGACATTACGGATTGATGTCAATCAGGCGATTGAAGAGATGGACGACTTATTGGAAGATTTCAACCGAACTTTTCCAGCTCAAAATTGAATTCTAGGAACAATTGGAAACCGCTCACTGAAGTTCTATGGTCTAGGAACCTTGCCAAGAAGTCAGTGTAGCGGTTTTTTGTCTTGTCTCCTCTGTGTTATCTCTTCTTGAAGATCACTGATGAATTGGACTGAGTTTAGGGGGATAGATCAGGATGAATCTTGCAAAGAACAAAGACTTAGAGCTACAGGGATGGTGGCAAGCAGTCTAAGGAAACGCCCTCATGATTGAGTAACCATTGTTTGCGATCGATTCCGCCTGCATATCCAACAAGATTGCCGTTGGCCCCAATCACCCGATGACACGGAATCACAATTTGCACTGGATTGAGACGATTGGCCATACCCACAGCGCGCACCGCTTTGGGTTTGCCAATGGCGATCGCTAATTTTTGGTACGTCCACACTTGGCCAACGGGAATTTTTCTCAGTGTTTGCCATACCAAAGTTTGAAATTCTGTTCCTTGGGTTGTGACGGGAATTTGTTCTACGCCGGTCAGGTCGCCTGTGAAGTAGTTGCGGATGCGATCGCTGATAGGATTTTCGATTGGAGCTGCTGTGAGTTGGAAGAGAGAGTAGCGTTTTTCCAGTGACCGGATCATTCGGTCTTCATGCTCCACAAAGTCTAGAGCGCAGAGGCGATCTTGATCCATCACAGTCAAAATTTGACCGATTTCGGAGTCTATCCGATCGCAGAGTAATGTAATTGTCATGGGGAGAGGAGGCAACGCCCAAAGAGGGCACAGTAGGAAGGACAAAAAAATGTTCAGAACTTCAAAGTGCATCGCCTGAAAATCAATCCGTCTCCCACCTTGACTGATTTATTATGGACTATCTATATTTTTGATAAGTATTGTTAATAGCTAACACTATAAACTTTTATAAAAAAGAGTGGAGAAAAAATAATGAAGATTTGTAAAGGAATCCAAACAAAATAAGTTGGTGCAATATTTCAGTGCAACATTTTAGTGCAATGACCAAGCTGGCCTATCTGGATTGTCCCACGGGGATTTCGGGAGATATGTGTCTGGGGGCCCTCATCGATGCGGGGGTTCCGATCGAGTATCTGACTCGATCTTTGCAGACCTTAGGGCTTCAGGGTGAATTTAATCTGAAAGTAGATAAAATTCATCACAATGGGCAACAAGCAACCAAACTAACGGTGGAATTGCTAAATCAGGCGGGCAATCGATCGGACACCCAGGCTTCAACGGCGTCACTGGATCACCCCCCGCATCACCATCATGATGATCACCACCATGATGATCATCATCACCATCATCACCATCATCACCATCATCACTCTCACTCTCATCATCACGCTGATCATTCCCATCCCGCGACTCACTCTCCTGCGTCCGTTGGGCTCCACCATGGACAAGCCGCTTCTGCTAACAGCCAGACGCGCAATTTACCGGATATCGTTGATTTGATACAAACCGCTAAATTACCCGATCGAGTCGCCGCTTGGAGCTTGGCAATTTTTCGCCAATTAGCAGTGGCAGAAGGGGCTGTCCATGGAATTGCGCCAGAAAAGGTACATTTCCATGAAGTAGGAGCGGTGGATGCGATCGTAGATATCGTTGGAACTTGTTTGGGGCTGGACTGGCTGGGGGTGGAGTCCCTTTACTGTTCTGCCTTGCCGATCGGAGGCGGAACCATTTGGGCAGCCCATGGCCAATTGCCCGTCCCTGTGCCTGCGGTACTGAAGCTGTTTGAATCTCGCCAGGTGCCGATTTATCACAATGGCATCAATCGAGAATTAGTGACCCCCACAGGTGCTGCGATCGTAACGGTCTTAGCCCAGCAGTTTGGCCCCCCTCCCTCCATGACGATTCACAAAGTAGGACTGGGAGCGGGGTCTTTACACCTTGCGATTCCGAATATGGTTCGTCTGTGGCTAGGAGAGTCGTGGCAATCTGGCACGGAAACTGCTGCTAGGGCAACCACCTTAGCTCAAACGGCTTCTTCATCGCCTTCTCTCACTCCAACGTCTCCAACTGCAACGTCTCCAACTGCAACGTCTCCAACTGCAACATCTCCCGCTCAAACGACGATCGCCGTGCTGGAAACCCAGATAGATGACCTCAATCCCCAAGCAGTGGGGTATTTATTTGAGGCGTTACTTGGCGCTGGAGCCTTGGATGTGTTTACCCAAGCGATCGGTATGAAAAAGTCCCGCCCTGGTACGCTGATTACGGTGATTTGTCAGCCAGACAACATTGGGGACTGCGAACGCATTCTCTTTCAGGAAACGACGACCCTAGGCATTCGTCACACGTTGCAAACTCGCACAGAACTTTCTCGAGAATGGCATCCAGTCCAGTTAAAGCACGGTATTGTGCGCCTAAAAGTGGCAAAATTAGGCGAAACAGTTGTCAATGTTCAACCGGAATATGAAGATTGTGCTGTGCTGGCTCGCCAGTCTCACCTACCTTGGCGTGAAGTGCATCGTTTGGCGTTAGCGGCTTGGTTTGCCTAATTTGGTTTGCCTCAATCTGGGTTGCAGGAAGTGTTGGAGTTATGTCAACGTTGAAATCTAAATTGCATCGGGCTTCCCAGGGACTGTCTTCTCTTCTGAAAGGCCAGTTGCGTTTTGTCGTAATTGGACTAGTAGTGTTTTTCCTCACCAAAACGTTGTTGGATCACGGTCAAGGGGTCTTGAGTTTGCGGCTCGGTTCAGCGGGACTGGCCAGTCTTGCGATCGCCCTTGGGATGACGCTCTTGGCCCATATCTTAGCGGGTATCGTCTGGGCTAATATTCTCCACGATTTGGGGCAATCGGTTGCCTATGATTGGGGGATGGCCGTTTATCTCAAAACGAATATTGCCAAATATATCCCTGGCAATGTGTGGCATTTCTATGGGCGGCTACAAGCCAGTCAAACAGCTAAAGTGCCCAGCACGATCGCGGCAATCAGTATTCTTTTAGAACCGTTATTGTTGGTTTTAGCAGCGATCGCATTGGCAACGGTTGGATTACAGCCATTAGCTGCTTGGCAAGATGGCGGCTGGAGATGGGGAATTCAAGGCGGTATTCTATTGGTAATTTTAATAGCCATGCATCCAAAGTTCCTGAATTTTGGGATTCAGCAACTGATGCGCTGGAAGCAAAAGACCCTTGGAGGAGCCGAAGTCAATTTAGCGCTTGTGCATTATCCGTGGCGTTCTTTCTTGGGAGAATTGAGTTTTTTACTGTTGCGGGGGATTGGTTTTTTTCTAGTTTGTCTGGCTGTGAGTCCTTTTGCGATCGATCATGTTCAGGTTCTCTATAGTGGCTTTGCGATCGCTTGGCTCTTGGGATTTATTATTCCAGGTTTACCAGGGGGAGTGGGTGTCTTTGAAGCAGTGGCCTTGACCTTGCTCAATCCTTTTTTGCCCACGACGGATTTGCTGGGTATTCTGGCCATCTATCGTTTGATTAACACGATCGCAGAGGCTTTGGGGGCAGGCTTAGTCGTGTTAGCCGAACGGCGAATTTGAAGCGGAGATATCCAGTGGGATGCATCAAGGCTTTAGATGGGTGAATTTGGGATGCATGGATGGGATGGATCAAATCGATGCAGTTGGATACTTTGGAGCAGCCCTAAACGCATTGTTCCGTGTAATGAATGGTTGCTTTTCACTGAGAGCGATTCCAGGAGAGCGATTCCAGTTATTGCCCGTGAATCGTAAAAATGACACCCCTTAAAGTTGACTATTAGCTTACCCTCAAGTCATCAGTAGACCTCCTGCATGAATCAAGTGGCTTGTGCCAGTTCAAAATTGAGTAGACCCGCAATCAAATTGAGCCGGAGTCCAAACCGCTTCCTGCGATTGCGATAGCGCCCCGAAAA